>CAYUEH010000073.1:0-14155 GCA_964442465.1 uncultured Laspinema sp.
GGGTTGGGGGGATCTATCCGGTATCTTGGAAAAGATCTAGTAAATCGAAAATTAAGTCGTAGGCTGGACTTGAAAAAATTAAATCAGAACCAGAGTGTTACTCGAACCTCGGCAGGCTCATCCCAGAGTTTGCCGAATTTTGCTATTTTGGACCTGCGGGAATCTCTGCTGAGTTGGTATGTCCAAGAAGGACGAGATTTACCTTGGCGTCACCACCGGGATCCGTATCCCATTTGGATCTCGGAAGTTATGTTACAGCAGACCCAAGTTAAAACGGTTATTCCCTATTATGAGCGATGGTTGGAGCGGTTTCCAACCATCGCCAGTTTAGCCGAATCCAGTCAACAGGATGTGCTCAAATTGTGGCAAGGGTTGGGATATTATGCTCGTGCACGCAATTTGCACGCCGGTGCTCAGGCGATCGTTCAGGACTATGGGGGTAGGTTTCCCATGACCCTAGAAGCGGCGCTGGCGTTACCGGGAATTGGTCGAACCACCGCAGGGGGGATCCTCAGTGCGGCGTTTAATTTACCCCTGCCGATTCTCGATGGGAATGTCAAGCGGATTTTCGCTAGACTCATAGGGTTGCAGGTGCCCCCGGCAAAGGCGATGAAGCTGTTATGGCAATGTTCAGAAGTTTTGCTGGATCCGGAAAATCCTCGGGATTTTAATCAGGCTTTGATGGATTTGGGGGCGACGGTATGCACTCCCAAGGCTCCTGAGTGCAGTCGCTGTCCTTGGATGGCGCATTGTCAGGCTTATCATTTACATATTCAGGCTGATTTACCCATGCGTGAAACCTCTAGTCCCCTCCCCCACAAACTGATCGGTGTAGCTGTGATTTGGAATGATCGGGGGGAAATTTTGATTGATCGGCGACGGCAGGAAGGACTCCTCGGGGGGTTATGGGAATTTCCAGGGGGGAAAATTGAACCGGGAGAAACGGTGTCGGATTGTATCCACCGGGAAATTCGGGAAGAGTTGGCGATCGCGGTGGAAGTGGGGGCACAACTGATTATTTTAGAACACGCTTATACCCATTTTCGGGTGACGTTAACGGTTCATCATTGTCGCCATGTTTCTGGAGAACCGCAACCGTTGGAATCCGATGAGGTGCGCTGGGTGCGATTGGATGAAATCGACCAGTTTCCGTTTCCCAAAGCGAATGTCAAGATTATTGAGGCACTCCGTCAGTCCCCCAATTCTTCGTTTCAACCTTAACTGAATGCCAATCAACTCAGGCATTCAGTTAAGGTTGGAGGGTAGAGATGCACCGTTTGGGTGCGTCTCTACGGTGGAATGTTTGGGGTAGGGTTGCTCGATTTAGACAGTTTACCATTGAGGGGGAATCGGGGGGTTAAAGTTCGAGTTTAGACCGTTTTTCCATATATTCTAAAGTGTTGAGCAAGCGAATGGCTGATTCGTAGGATTCATGGGTTAATTCGCGCAGTTCTTGGGGTGAGTCTACGACATCATCTACGATTAAGCGCAAAAATCCAATCATGGGATTGAGGCGAGTCCGAATTTCGTAGGAGGTGTTCATTAAGGTTTCGCTGCGCGCTTTTTTCACCAAGTCTTGGGTGTCTAGGGAGAATTGCATGGAGTAGAGTTTGGCATAGTATCCGCCTTTACTTAAGAGTTCTTCATGGGTTCCGGTTTCGACGACTTGGCCTTTGTCTAATACGGCAATTTTATCGGCATTTTTGACCGTGGACAAACGGTGAGCAATGACGAGGGTGGTGCGATCGCGACTGAGGCGTTCGATCGCCTGTTGGACGAGATGTTCGGAGACGGTATCCAGGGCGCTGGTGGCTTCGTCTAGGATTAAGATATCGGGATTATGAAGCAAGGCACGGGCGATCGCAATCCGTTGTCTTTGTCCGCCAGAAAGCAAAATCCCGCGATCGCCTAGGGGGGTCTCAAATCCTTCCGGGAGGTTCATAATGAATTCGTATGCATTGGCCAGTTTTGCCGCTTCTATCACCTCTTCATCCGTGGCACCGGGACGTCCATAAGCGATATTATTTCGCACCGAATCGTTGAATAAAAAGGTATCCTGACTGACGATGCCCATTGATTGTCGCAGCGATCTGACATCAAATTCTCGCAAGTCTTTCCCATCAATGGTGATCCGGCCCTCTGTGGTATCGTAAAATCTTGGCAGCAAATCCGCTAAGGTCGATTTTCCCGCCCCAGACCCCCCGACTAAGGCTAAAGTTGTCCCTTTTGGCAACCATAAATCCACATCCTTGAGCACTACATCTTTATGTCCTGGATATGAAAAAGACAGGTGATCAAAGTGAATTCCATTTTCTAATTTTCTGTAGGGTTCTGTCCCATCCTTCATCAAAGGTTTATCATCTTTTCGCAAAAATTCGTTAACAATAATCGTACTGGGAATGACATTCGCAAATTCACTCCGGCTATTATTTAATTGCCCAATCATGGGCACTACTCTAGACAAGACAAATAAATAGGTTAGTAAAACTGCTGACAGGGACTCTAGTTGGTTGGAAAATATAATTCGGCCCACTACAATAATCGCTAAAATCACCAATAAACCACTGATTTCATTCATCGGTCCGATAATTGAGTAGTTCACTTGGGATTGCATCTCTGCTTTTTCTCGTTCCTCGATTAGGTTCTTGATTTTGGAATACTCCGGTTTCTCTTGTCCCGTGGATTTGACTAGACGAATTCCATTTAATACTTCAATTAATGCGCCGGTATAGGCCCGAGATTTTTCTGACAGTATCCTCCCATACTCTTTGGAACGACGGATGACAAACTGAGAAAAAAGCGGGACGATCATTAACAACAAAGTGGAGACAATAGTCAGCTGCCAAGAGATTAAAATCAAAATCCCCACAAAAATTAAAACCGTCATCGCGTTGGTCAGAGTCCGAATCCCAATCCGAATTGCGCTAGAACATCGCCCAACCTCTTGGTTGACATAATTGAGTATATCTCCCAATTTCGTCTTGGAATAATAGTCAATATCTATATCCAGTAATAATTGAATGGCATTCAACCGAATATCTTTGACCAGCAATCGCGATAAATGAGCAGATGCGAGGTGATTGGAGACCAAGGCTACATTTTTAAACACGATCAGCAATAAAATGACTCCAATCATCAAACCTAGCTGATATTTGGGATCGACATTCTCCATAAGTTCCATGGCTCTGCTGACTATCGGTGGACCTTTTTGGAACTCGACTTCCTGCCCCAAAAAGCCTAAGATCACCGGAACGATCAGGGTCATGCTCACTCCATTGAACAAAGCTCCTGACCACCCTAGAAAAATAGTCAGGGTAATCCAAAAGGGCTGTCTTCTAGCGTAATTGAAGAGAAATTGAGTGGGAGACATTGAGTATTTCCTGTCTGGGTATCTGGCGCGTAAACAGATTTAATCGACGGAGTAGCTGAACTGATGATCGATTAGATTACCAAATTATTGGTATTTTGAAGCCATCGCACTGTCAGTTTCCCGGCTTGTAGCTGGAGGCAGAACGAAGATTCAGATGAATCATAGATTTTATTAATCGCACTTACTGCTTTAGCCGTTAAACGGAGATCATCAAAGAACATCATCGCTGAAAGCGAGAACCAGAAAAATCGGACGAACTGTGCATCTTAAGTAGAGTGAGTGGGCGCACTCTACTGCCCTCGAAAAATGCGATCGCTGTACGGATTGCTGGAGTGTTGGCCGAAAAATTCGCCAACTGGCACTGGTGACAACTTGTTCCGAGGGTGGCGATCGCCCGACCCGCTGATTGACGATTCTGGATCCCTACTCAACTGAGCCGGTTTAGCCCCAGAATATCTATTGTCTCTGATTTTACTATAACCTCAGGAGCGCCAACTCAGTGAGGCAACTTTTCAGCTACAATCGAGAGGCGCAGGAACGAGTAACCACAAAGCGACTTTGAGGCGATCGGGTTATCGCAATTCACAAGTTCGACCCGCCAATTGCCGACCCTAGGCAACTAGGCCACAGAGATAGCTATTAGATAAAATAGGAAAAGCAACTGGCTTTCCTAACTTCATTGGGAAATTTTTTGTAAAGATTCTGTAAACCAACCCGGTTGTCTTCCCTCTACTCTACCGGGTCCTATCATAAAATAGAACGAACCTTTATCTGAATTGGAATCCAGCGAGGAAATAAAATAGATGATGTCTGCAAGTTGTTCCCTTTCCATTCTAGCGGCCCGAACGGATCTGCCCTTTATGATGCAGATGATTCCTCATATCGTCAGAGGCTGTAACTTCAATTTTAGCGATCGCCTATTAGCCGTAGATACGGCCCCTTTATCCGGAGATAAGGTCAATCGTCCTGGGATAGGCACAATGGAACAACTGCGGGATTGCTGTGCTCAGTTAGTTCAAGCAGGGGTCATTGATCGGGTCGTTGATATAGACTACTCTGAAAACTATCGCAACCGAGTTTATCGTCAGCATTTTGGCAGCCCCCTTCGCCAAACCCACAATTATAAAGGTTATCCGATTTTAGGCACAATTTTTTCCATCGAAAACCCCAAAAGTGACTACCTCGTTCATTTTGATAGTGATATGTTCCTGCATACCGAACCCGGTTATAGCTGGATTGAGGAAGGAATCAAGTTGTTGCAGCAACACCCCGAAATCATGGCGGTGCGGCCACTGACGGGGCCACCCACTACGGATGGGAATTTGTGGCAAAGAGTCCCCTACGATCGCGATCCTGATGGCTTTTATCGCTTCAAATTTTTTAGCAGTCGGGTCTATTTAATTGACTGCAAGCGCTTCGAGCAGATGCTCCCCCTCCCGATTATTTGGCGGTCCTATAAAAACAAATTTCTCAATCATCTGCCCACGGGAGTAAAAACCCGGTTAAACAATTGGAGGAAAAAAGGCCAATTAGATTCGTGGGAAGTCATGGTATCCCAACGTTTAGAGCAAACCGATTACATTCGAGCGGTGATGGATTCTCCCAAAGCCTGGACGATTCATCCACCCGATCGCCGTCCAGAATTTCTAGCGGCTTTGCCAAAACTTGTTGAAAAAGTGGAAGCGGGATTCTACCCTCCTGAACAGGCTGGTTATTACGATTTGAAAGTCCAATATTGGCTGGGAGATTGAATGAGTCAAAGCTCGGCCTCATAGAAATTCTTTTGTTTACTCTCCCTCTTCTTCTGCATCGCCATGAGTGATAAATTTCCCCCCATTTATTTTTATCTTCCCGAAGCAGATTGGCCCGTTGGCAACCTGCTCGAAAGTCCAGAATCCTACCAAGAAGTGATCGCTCAATCCACCTCCACTGGCACTTATGGTTGGATCTTGCAAACCTATCTCCATCTGAAAGCGAGTGGATTTCCTTGTACCTTAATTGGCACAATTCCCACTGAAGGAATCGTCTTGGCATATCGCAAAACCCTCCCAGAGGATCTACAACCCGGGTCTAAATTACTGCTGGTTTGTGTCCAAGGAGATGAGGGTCAACATCCGTTTGCTCAGGTGCATCTGGTTCAAAATTCTCAGGAGTTATTAAAACCCTATCGATTGCTTGGCGATCGCATATTATTTCCTGGGGAGATTTATTTTATGCCTTATTGGCCCCAACCCGGGGCGATTCCCAGGGATGCCTCTCGGGGCGATCGATTTGAAAACATTGCTTATGTGGGTCGGGAAATGAATTTAGCGCCCGAACTACTCGACCCATCCTGGCAGGAAAAACTCAAAGCGTTAGGGTTGCAATGGCAGGTGATTTCGGCCCGCGATCGCTGGAATGACTATAGCCAAATCGATGCCATTCTCGCCGTTCGCAGTTTTAATCGCCCCTCGGACTACCATTGGAAACCCGCCGCCAAACTTTATAATGCTTGGCACGCCGGAGTCCCGGCCATTATCGGCGTGGATTCGGCATACCGTGCCGAACGCCAAAGCAAATTAGATTATATCGAAGTCAAGTCCCCATCCGAGGCGATCGCCGCCTTAGTCCGGCTTCGCGATGATACCGATTGGCGTCATGCAATGGTAGAAAACGGCAAAATTCGCGCTCAAGAAACCACCCCGGAAACCCTCGTCCTCCGCTGGAAAAACTTGCTCACGGACGTTGTAGTTCCGGCATACCATCGCTGGTCTAATTCATCGAATTTGACGCGACAAGCATTTTTAACCCGCCGTTCTCTGGCCGTTGAAACGAAAGATCAGCGAAAAAATATCCAGTCTTGGCGAAATCGCCTCGGATTGCGGACTCGTTTGCGCTCTCTTATTTCCAAAAAGAATTAACTGGGGTTAGAAATTCCGATATTCTGTGATGTCCTTACCTTTTTTTCAGCCCTATCCCCTTTTTCACCTTGTCGATCGCTCGATCCAAGAAAAAATAAGTCTTGATAAAGGAGCTAGATTGGTTTAAAGCTGTAAATCGCTGGATGTCTTGCTCAATATCGGAGAAGTTCTCTGTTAATTCTTTGAACAAGTCGAGGGCATAGCGATAAAGCTCGATATCCATCTCGTTATACTGCTTGATCAGGGTCAAATCTTCTGGAGCCAAATCTTCCACATTAGGCCGATTCTGGGTGACGTTTTTCTTAATATAAAATGTACTCTTTTTCCATCCCAGAGATTTTTTAAAGAGAATTAATGTCTCATCAAATTTTTCGGTGAATCCAAAGCAGGCAAATTCATTTTTTAGATTTTCCTTGGCCCGCTCCAACATCTCCGGATAGCATTCTCCATAGCCCACACTTTCTTCCCCGACCCCCGATAAGTATCGCGTCAGACAATTATCCAGGTCTATCTGAATTCCACTGGAGACAAACTCTTTTAAACTCATCTTCTGAGAATTAACCACGGGATGATTAAACGCTTTAGGAGATTGTAAAGCCCAGTAATAATGAGAAATGACTCGTTCTATTGGCTCTCGCAGCATCGTTATGTAATGATAGGGCTGGTTTGGGGGCAAGAGTTCGTGAAATCCAAAGTAAAGATGTCCCCGGATGAGTTGGATCGCTTGTTTTTTTTCTAAAGATAGGTCTTGAAACTTCTGGACATATTGTGCAGGAGGTCTCTTCGTCTTAAAAATATAGGGGTCTTCATACTGTCGGTCGATAATTTCGGTTAAGGTAGACCCTCCGGTCTTCGGAATATGGACAAAAATGACAGTTTCTTTAGGGGGTAAAGATTTTGGCGATGCTGACATAAAGCCTCTATTATTTTAAGGTTTGCTTTCGCTTTCATTGAGGAATAACGAGCCGTAATTTTCTCCAAGGTTACTGATTCGGGGTATTCTGGGTCATCTCTTCTAACCACTTTTGAGCAATATTATCCCACGTTTCTCCTTTGACTTTTTCCTGGAAATCTTGCCGAATTTGCTCTAACCTGTCCGGGTTTTTTAATAATTCTACGATCTGGCGGGCGATCGCTTCTTGGGTTTCTGGCGCAAACGGATCCCCGGCAATTTTCAGGCAATAGGATTTTTCCGCTAAAGCTGCAAAATCTGTAGTAACGGGTACGCAACCAACCATTGCCGACTCCCGCACCGAAATACAGTCTACTTCTTGATAAGTACAACCATAGTAATGAATAGCAGCCGTTGATTTTTCTTCTACCAGTTTGTCTTGTCCGATTCTACCGTGATCCGTAACGTCGGGTTGATTCATTAATTCTATCATTTTCTGTTTCCACGCTTGTTTTTCTGGATTGCGTTTATACGATTCATCAAAAAACTGCCATCCATAATAAATCTCTAACTTTGCCTCGGGACTTTCTTTCTTTAAAATTGGCCAACCATACAGCAGCATCGACTCCAATCCTCGCTCATAATTAGAAGCGTAGATCAGTTTATTCAGGTGTTTTGGATGCTGGCTCAATTCTAATAAAGACCGATCCACTCCATTGGGGATAATCGCAAATTTTTCATCAGGAACTTGGGGCAATAAAGTTCGATGAAACTGACATTTGACAAAAATTTTATCGACGCGATCGAGTCGTTCTTTGGTAAAATTTTCAATATTATAAGGAACATCTTGGAGTTCCAAGAAAATTTTATTGGCCTTTAGGGGTAAATCCAGCATCTGCACAGTTTTGTTGCGCCAAATAATCAGCCTATCGAAGGTATCCCAAGGATTGAATCGGTCATAATTCCGATATTCTACCCCGTCATAAAGTCCTTCCCCGTCCCGGCAATAATTGTAAACCGTGACTTTATACCCCTGCTTGGCCCATTCTCTAGCTAGATAAACCACCCCAGTCTGAGCACCAGCTAATCCTCGTTTTAGGCTGTCTGGTGTCCATTTTTCTGCGGTTCTCCCCGTGTAAAAAACAATTGATTTCTCAGGCCATTGCGTGGCATTTAGCTTGTACTTCCATGATTTAGCGAGATCGGCTAATCCCGGTAAATTAGACTTTAACCAGTCTTTAATTTGTCTTTTCACCTTAATTTCCCCTTGTTTCAGTAAAACGTGGCTGAGATCGATTAAACTGGCTTTTAGTCAGGCCAGCACTGAGGATCACCCGGGGGATTATCAAGAAGCCATCCATGATGGGGTGTAAAATCTCTGCTATCGCCTCAAAAACAGAGCGTTCTATACAGGAGTGTTTCGCTTTCATTCGCCCTAGGTTGGCTTCATTGGAATGCAGAAAAATCCAGTCACGGCGATCGGCCATTTGTTCTATCCCTGGAAGAGTAACGCTCCGAGGCCTTAACAAAAATTTCACCATTCCCATCATGAATGCTGCCCTAGCCCTGGAGCAGGACCTCAAATTCTGTTACGGCTCCTCTGCTGCCATGACCTGACTCGGCAATCTGGTCAGATTAATCCTCGACCAACCCCATTGTTGTCCCAGTTTACTATGATCATGATAAGCGCTACCGCCAGCGATCGCAAGCCTCCAGTCGGGTTCCTGGAAGCCATCTCCTGAGATTAAGACATCTTTGAATCCCTTGATCAGGACTTGGAGCATCAGAAACCATCAAAATTCCCTATTTCCCAAAAGGTTCCCTGACAGTTTACAATTTATAGGGTTGACCTCTAGGAAAAATCCGGTAACCTTGTTTTAACCATCACGTTGCTTTCTTAATTTTCCCACCCCATCACCAACACCATGAATCAGTCCAAGCAAAATTTGAAAAAGGTCGCAGTCTGGCATCCTTATTTTTTGGGAGGAGGCGCTGAATCCGTCAGTCTATGGATTTTGGAGGCTTTAGTTTCTCACTATAACGTCACCCTATTTACCCTAACCTCACCGGATTTACAACGGTTAGATATTCTTTACAATACACATTTAGCCCAACAAAAAAACCTCACGATTCAGAGGATGCTACCGCAGTCCCTGAGTCCGAGTCTCATCGATCGGTTAATCGCCAATAACCCCAAAATGAAATCGGCTCTTAATCATTGGGCGGTACGGGCTTTTAAATCCATGAATACTGAATATGATTTAGTATTCTCAACCTATAATGCATTAGATATGGGACGAGTGGGAATTCAGTACCTGCACTGGGTTCATGTCGTCGATCCGCAACCCCATAAAAATAAAGGTTGGACTCGTTTAATGATGAATTTTTCGGAATTTTCTATGGACCATCTCAAACAGAATCAGTCCTTAGCAAACTCCTACTACACTGCTGATAGAATTAAATCAGCCTATGGCATTGAGTCTCGGGTCATCTATCCTCCTGTCATTGGAGAAGTAGAGGTCGTTCCCTGGCAGGAAAAAGAGGATGCGTTTCTCTGTAGCGGTAGAATTGTCGCGGCAAAGCAGACTCATCGCGTGATTGAAATTTTGCAGGCGGTGCGCGATCGCGGCTTTGAGGTTAAATTACATATCACCGGAGGGGGTGGAGGTACTTATAAACGGTCTTATGAACAGAAAATTATGCAGATTGCCGATAAAAATTCTGACTGGATTTCAGTTTATCAAGACTTGCCCTATAAAGATTATCTCCAGGTGATTGCACGCTGTCGTTACGGCATCCATTGCAAACCTGAACCTTTTGGAATCTCCGTTGCAGAAATGGTGAAAGCGGGGATGATTCCCTTTGTTCGAGAAAAAGGGGGTCAGGTAGAAATTGTCGGTGCTCACCATGATGAATTGCTGTTTGATAATCAGAATGCCAATGCGGTAGAGAAAATTGTCCAGGTTCTCCAGCAACCCGATCGCCAGATGACTCTACTTGAATCCTTGGAAAAACAGCAATCTCTCTTCTCAACGGAAAAGTTTATGGCCGAAATTCAGGCTGTGGTTGCTGAATACTTCCAAAACTAACTCTTAATCACCGATTCATATTCCATCTCAAGGAGTGATTGATTCAGTGTCTCATCTTGTCAATTATCATGTCCGGCATTCCATTAATATTGGGGATTTGTTTTCCTCTCCCCTGCTGTACTTTGACTTTACCGGATTCCGAACTGAAGCCAAAGATATTGATGATTTACCCCTAGAAAAACTCCAAAATCAACATTTGATTTTAGGGGGAGGGGGACTATTATTTCCTCGGTTTTTGGAAGGAATCCAACATCTAAAAAATTATGTAGGTCAAGGCAAATATATTGTTTGGGGAGTCGGACAACAAAGTTATAAAGATCCATCTGTGACCTTTGCTCAATTTGACTATAGCCCTTATATTGAAGCGGTTGATTTGCTCGGAATTAGAGATTATGGAGTGGGTTTAAATTGGGTTCCCTGTGTCAGTTGTATGCATCAGGAGTTCGATCGCCCCCGAGTTCCCCAGCATGAGGTAGTCGTGTTTTCCCACAAAAAGTTTCGGATTCAAGTTCCGGGACTACCCACCCTCACGAATGAGTCGATGGATTTCCGGACTGTCCTGGATTTTTTGGGTTCGGGAGAAACCATTTTAACCAGTTCTTTTCATGGAGCCTACTGGGGAACCCTTTTAGGGCGAAAAGTGATCGCCTTTCCCTTTACTAGCAAGTTCTATGGACTGAAGCATTCTCCGGTTTTATATCCCGTTAAAAAATGGAGACAAAAAAGTTATAAACTGTCTCTGTTTGGAAAGACGCTCTATGAATCCCGGGACCCGAATTGGTTTCAGTGCGAGATGGATGATTGGCGTTCATGGCTGAGTGAAGGTCAAAATTATCCCTCTAGTTTGCAGGAATGTCGCGATCGCAACCAGTTATTTTATCAACAAGTTCTTGATTTATTAACTTAAACCCCAGCAGATTCCTCCCCCATTTCGGGTATCCCTAGAACCCCGAAATGGGTGGATTTACGGACGCTGAACTGACTCGGCGATCGGCGCAATCACTCCGGAGAGAATCTCTGCCATCGCTTCAAAACTATAATATTTGACGCATCTTTCCCGCGCTTTTTGGCCGCGTTCCTGTGCCGTTTCCCAATTGTCAAAAATCTCCTCAATGGTTTGAGCAATTTGTTCCGGCGCATTCGGATCAACCAGATACCCTGTGTCAGCTAAAATCGCCGGAATATCTCCCACTCGGGTTGCTAATACGGGTTTTGCCATTGCCATCCCATCGGTTAATTTCAGGGGAAATTGTGCAGCGGCAGCCGCTTCATCTCGCTGAGGAACGACGACAATATGCGCGGCAGCAACCACTTCAGGCATCTGCTGAATCGGTAAGGTGGGGAGTTTGACAATCCACCGGCCCCATTGTTCCATGAGTTGATTGTCGTAATCATCATAAGGACTCCCCCCGACGATCGCCAGTCTTAAATCCGGCTGATTCAGGCGATCGAGGGCGATTAATACATCTTCTATGCCTTTATAAGGTCTCGGTGCACCGGGAAACATCAGAATCCGATATCCCGAAAGTTGATAATGGTTGCGACTGGTTTCCGGGTCATAACGAGTCGGATCAAATAAATCCGTATCTTTACCATTGGGTAAATACACCCCGCCAAAGCGATTTTGCAAAAACTGATTGTGCAGGGTCACTTGATCGGCCCGCGCAATCCATTTTTCCATCCATTTTAAATATAGAGGATGGTCCGGATATCGCAATTGGCCATTTTCTTTAAAAATATCCCGGCCCAATTGTTTGATACTAGGAGGACGATATTGCCAAGCGTCTCCCCCATGCCAACTCAGTTCCCAATCATCAATATCTAAAAGAACGGGCCGCCGAGTTTTTATCTGAGTTAATAAAGCCAGTCCAAAACTACTGGGTTTCGGTTTATAGGCATAAAGAATATCTCCGGTGATTTGATTCATCAGGGAGGTGGCTGATTGAATAAACTGGGGATATTTTTGACCGGGAACGGTAATAATCGGGATGTCTTCAAAAGAAGTTTTGACGTTGGGTTCGTCGTCAAATACAAATCCGAGAATTTCTACGTCATAGTTGAGGCGCTTGAGCACTTGACTGAGTAAAAAGGGGCGAACCCCACCGCCGCCCCACCGTCCGGCCCCTTTTTTAGAAAGGTCACTCACCAGAACGGAAATTTTAGGTTTGGCGGTGGGGTTCTGCAAGGTTTCTCCGGATTGGTGTTGACGATTCATCAGAGGTAATTATGTTGCCTAATCAAGTCCTAAAATCGCTGGTCAGCGATAATTTTGTGCGGATTTTAATCAGCGCTGTGCCGCTTTTGATGCCACTGCCATGCATGGGAGATTATATCATACAAGTCGGCATACTCCGGATTCCAACCTAATATTTTTTGGGCTTTTTCACTGCTGCCGACTAAAACTGGAGGGTCTCCTGGACGGCGATCGCCTATTTTTTTAGCAACCTCTTTCCCCACTACTTTTTCAGCAGTTTCAATCACATCTTTGACCGAAAACCCACTGCCATTGCCTAAATTGAAGACATCGGTTTCTCCCCCCTTCAATAAATATTCCAGTCCCAAAATATGAGCGGAAGCTAAGTCATTCACATGGATATAGTCCCGAATACAGGTGCCATCGGGGGTGGGATAATCGGTGCCGTAAATTGAAATAAATTCGCGGTGGCCCAAGGCAGTTTGTAACACCAAGGGAATCAGATGAGTTTCGGGATCATGATCCTCCCCGATCGCCCCGTTGGGATCGGCCCCCGCTGCATTAAAATAGCGGAAAATCACGGACTTTAACCCGTAGGCGGCATCAAAATCACTCAGGATTTTTTCCACCATGAGTTTGGTCATCCCATAAGGATTAATCGGATTCTGAGGGTGGTCTTCAGTTAAGGGAATCTTCTCAGGAATCCCGTAGGTGGCACAGGTGGAGGAAAAGACAAAGTTTTTCACCGATGCGGCTAACATGGCTTCTAATAAGGTTAACGTCCCGGTGACATTGTTTCGATAATATTTTGCCGGATCCGTCACGGACTCACCCACATAAGCGTATGCTGAAAAGTGCATGACCGCTGCAAAATCATGGGTGGCAAATAGGTTGTTCACCAAGGCGCGATCGTTGGTATCTCCTTCTATTAATTCAACTTGTAAAACATCCTCTACAATGTCCCGATGTCCATAGACTAAATTATCTAAAATAGTGACCTGATACCCGGCTTTTTTCAGACATAAAACGGCATGGGAACCAATATAACCGGCCCCGCCAGTGACTAAAATCGTTTTATTGTTGTCGCTCACCTTTTTCCATTCCTTTGTCTGTATTCTTGATTTTTTAAAATAGTTGACCTCTCATCTCCCCCCGCTCATAGACTGATGTGGATGATGGGTTCAACCTCCAACTGATTATGTTATAATTTTAATCCGATCGCTCTGGATTAATTCAAAAATTCGATTGATTTGCCGCCGGTCTTCATCGGTGATGTTTTTCCCCGATAGCAAGACATTAGCAATTTGCAGATGTTCTTGAGTAGTAATTTCATTGATTTCTACGATTCGCTCAATCATTTGATGAATCGTAAAAATCGGTTTAATCGGGGTCGGTCTTCCCATTAGCTTTTTCGTGACTAGATTTGGGTAGATTTTGGCTCAAAGCCTTAACGGTTCTATTTTATCTGCGTCAACTTAAGATTACCGTAAATTTGTTACCCTAAAATTATAAAGACTTGATAAACTTTTGGCAAGTTTTGAGCGCGTCGTCAATTGTACCGCAGTTATAGCAATTTTCACATTCATGAGGTACGTTGACTCGATCCCCCCTAGCCCCCCTTAACAAGGGGGGAACCTGTCCAGTCCCCCTTGGGAAGGGGGATTTAGGGGGATCCTCCATATACTTCACCAACCAGAGAAAGGCTATATC
>CAYUEH010000074.1:0-7011 GCA_964442465.1 uncultured Laspinema sp.
CGGTCATCAACTTAAGCATTTCCTGATAATTATTCTGGAAAGCCAAAGCTTCACTGGAAGAAATGGGAATTTGATTCATGATTTTATGTTTGTGTATTTAAGTTGTGTGAGGGTGGGTGAACTAAGCAACCCTTATAAATTTTAAAATGGGTCGCCCAATTACAAATTCAAAATTAATTCAATTGGGTCAGAATAGCAGATTGAGATGGTGCAATTTATTGATTTTTCTTGCCTCAACAAACTGTTCAAACAGATTGAAGATTTTTGTCAGCAAAAGATATCAACATTTGCTGACCGAGAACTCGATTTACTAAAATTTGTCCATTGCTGATAAAAATCACCAGTTCTCCATCTACGACCCAGGCTAAAAAATCGGCAATTTGATGAGGCATTCGGCTTTGTTGATAAGAGACACCAAAAATTGAACCCGCCAATAATCCATGTTGGTCAAATATTTCAACTACTTGAGCCGAATAATCCAAAGGCAAAGGAGGAGATTTAGCTGCTTGACGAATTCTTTCTTGCCATTCCGGATAGTTTTTTAATGGGTTTAAATCCACGATTTTATCCTCCTAAAATTCAACTTTAATTTCTTCATCACTTTTGGGTTCAGGCAAAGGAAACAATTCTTCTACTAAAGCGCGTCGTTCTTCAAATTGGCTACGACGGTCTGAGGCTGACACCGCACAAGCATTGGTCGTTAACCGTTGAGCCAACCATTCCCATTTTGATTCAGCCCAGCTCATTTCAGCAATATCTGCTGCCGGAACTTTTATTTTTTCTCGCCAAGGGATATAGGCTTCACCTCGCCCTTGAGAGGCGGGAGAAATGACGATTGCTTCCCCAGTCTGCAATTTTAAAAATTGGGCCGGTTCAAACAGATAGCGTTTTTGAAAATTTTGGTTCCAACTGCGAGAATTCCCTCCTTTAGAACGGCTGCGAGATTTGGAGGTGATTTCAATCTCTTCTTCCCCCAAGTAATCGGCAAAAAATTTGGCCGATTCGCCATCTTGAGGGTTGAAAATAAACTTTGTTCCGGTTGCTCCTATGATAGCACGAGATAATTCTCGGCCATAGCTTTTTTGGAGTTGTGCTAAATTCTGAAATCCTAACAACCCAACAAATCCATCTTCCCTGTTTTCATTCAACCAGTTGACAATATTGGGCAAATACAAAGTAGGTAATTCATCCAATGCGACAATTAAAGGGTCAATCCGAGGGGTCGTGCGAGCCACATTCCGAGAGACAATTAAATGTAACATAGCTGCCAACAAAGGGCCGACAATATCTCGGTTGTTACGGTCTAACCCAAAAACAATTAATTGTTTGCCTTCTAAATCCAAGGGTAAGGAAGTTTTTCCACAAAACGCGCCAATAAAATCTCGCTTAAGAAAACGTTGAAACATCCGTTGGGCGGTCCCCACAATTCCAGCGACCGTTTTCTCCGAATCCTTCACACTAATAACTTGAGATAAAGGCCGAGAAGTCCAGACCTTTAATTTGGATTGAGAGGCCAGTTCCAAACGAGCAGGCAGGTTGCTCAAACTCAAGAGGGCCTGAGCGGTCATCAAATCACAATATTCAGGTTTACCTGTCAACTCTCCTACGGCTTTTGTAACTAACAAAATCCCTTCGACTAAAGAATCTCCGGCTTCTTCAAAAAATTTATCTGAACTCGCTTGACCCCCACTCCGGTCGAAATTGCGACTGACGACTTGGGCAAATTGACCCGCTACCACCGCATCTTCCGAATCCGATAAAAAATCCAACGGATTACAGGTTTCTGATTCAGGGAAACCCGGGGCAAACACCCGCAGGTTATATCCCCGCTTAATCGCATAAGCAGCCGCCCGGGAAGTCTGCGCCGGATATTTAAAGTCGTACAAAACCACCGGAAACCCCTGATCTAGGGCCGAACGGATAGCCGGGTCGATCGCACTGAAGGTTTTGCCGCTCCCTGGGGCACCACTGATGGCAACCCCACGCTGCACATCCGGAAGATACAAGGTTTTGTTAGATGAACCCATCCACCCCGATTTTTTAGGGGTTTTCTCAGCAATTCCTTGAGAGTACCAAATTTGCTGCCATTGCGATCGCATTGCCGGAGGCGTTCCAATATATAAAGCCGCTTGGTTGCGCCGGGGGGATTTAATTTGGGTTTGGGCTTTTTTACGAGCGCTTGCTCTCTCACGAACACCACCCCAATACCCGCTGGCAATCCGACCTGCCTTTTTGCCGTTGCCCATCCATTGGACCAAGACGATCGCCGCTGCACAACCGAGCAGCACCAACCCGGTTGTCCCTTGAAAGTGTTGTGTTAGTGCCTGAACAGTGTGAGAAATTGGAGTCGTAGAACTCCCTTGACTCGTTGGAGTTGACATCATTTGACCTCATTTATTCAGAAGGGTTGCGGGCAATCAAAGAATGGTTGATGCGAACTAACCGCGCCCCTTGATAGCAATATAAATTACTGACCTGTACCCGCTGGTTTTGGGGCTGATTGATCCTTAAACAGGGAAACCCTTCCTGGGAATAGCGCCGGACCCCCTCAAATGCGGATTTCTCAGATAAAGGCGCATCTAGCAATCCACTGAAAACTCTCTGTTGCTTAGGGGTGTATATCGCATACAAACATCCGATTTCCCCGCATAACCCATCGGTGCGAAAATCGAAAACGTACAATTGATGGCGGCGATCGCGCCCGGGAATGACCCGCACCCACAAAGAATTTTCGTCAAGGGCCAATTCGCCTTCCCCCGGTTGATAATTGGCATGAATCACTGCGGAAATAAATTGCCGGTCCAGCACAGTTGTTGCTCGTTGCCAACTTGCATTTACCGATGGATGACCCAGTTGAAAGAAGAAGGCAAGGGCGATCGCCAACAGGACAGCGATACCCACCAGTAATTTCGCAGAGTGTTTAAATTGGGTAAAATATTGCATAATAGTTGTCCTCAACTACGACAATTCATTTGCTGATAGGCTGAGCGATATCCAGCAGCGACCCGGGTACCATAATCTGCAACGGTGTTGCCAAAACTGTCAACCGCCAAGGAATCGATAGGAATGGCCGAACCGGCAAAGTAGAGTTGAGCGACCCTTTCTACGAGCCGATCGCCGGTGAAGGGTTTTCCGGTCAACGGGTCAATTTGAGCAGCACTTCGCTCAATCAACCCCATCGCTATTTCGCCATAAGCGGCATCAAAAACAGCCGTAGACAACCAACCGTCCGGATTACGAGAATCTGATCCACCGGCCTGAGAAGCGATCGCCGGCTTTAAGGAAGGATGGTTAGCAGGCATCCGGTAGGGTCCCACCCGTTCAACGCATTCCCCCGACCGGCAAGAGTGGGATTCGAGCGCAGCAGAAGTTTGTGTGAGTTGGCTGAATGCAGTCCCCAAGGCATCCAGTACCACCCCTTGATAAGTGCGATCGCAACGGTTGGCGGGAGTGGGGAGCCAAGATTGAACCGATGGATCTGCCAAAATCTCGTTCATGGGCGCAGAGAACTCCCCCGGCGTCCCGAGGGAACCCGAACCCCCACCTGAACTTACTGAACCGGCAGGCAACAGTTGACCAAGCAAGACTGAATCGCGTTCATTGACCGTCATTAGGGGGACCGGACCCATAAAATAAGGGGTGCAACCGAGTTCGGCCATACAAGCCCGGAAAAATAAACTCATTTCAGCCGTCCCGTCCTTCTCCGAAACATCCCAAACCACCACCTTAAAGGGCCATTCGCCGGTTTCTCCAAACAAAAACCGTCCCGTGGGTTCCATTCCCCCATTCACCACAGCCAAGGGGCCATGCCCTCCCCGCACCTGCTGATATTTTCCACTGATCCACTGTTTGCCATGAATAGATGGATTGCCCGCCAACTCGATATGGGCGCATTCCTTCTCACAAGGTACATTAAACCCTTCCACATCAGAGCCACTAATCGTATTGGTGCGGTTTTGCTCTTGAGGACCCAAAGCGATATCTACGGTAGCAATCATTGTTCCAGTTGCTTGAATCCCATTCGGACTCAATTCATTGAGAGGGATAGAGGATAACCCAGGCACCTCGGCGATCGTCATTGCTTCCCAGTTATTTAAGTCGCCCAAAGTCGTCAAGGCTAAATTAGGAACATCTTGAATGCTATAGTTTTCTAAGGGCAAATTGCTCAGGGATAAAGATTCTAAATGGGGAGATTCAGATAAAAAATCCCCCAAGGTTTGCTCAGGGTCAAACCCTATCTGCCAATTAACCAAAGTCGGAGTATAACTTACCATTTTCCCCCGATACCTTGAATTTGGATGAATGTTAATATTGGCCTCACCTCCGCTTAGTTCGGAAACCAGTAAGTCATATACCGGAGGAATTTGAACCAAAGGAAATTCAGCCAATCCTGGCACTGCACGGAGTAAACTGCCTAATGTTTGAAAACGGATAACACCAAATTGAGCCAGAGAAATTTCTTTTAAACTGAGGTTAGTCCTTTCAGCAATTTCTGCTAAATTTTTTTCTTGAAATCGGAAAGATTGGCGAAAATCACCCAAAGTTAACACCTGCGCGATTGGGGTTCCTGCTTGCCATCGGCGAAAGGGTTGAGTTTTATAGTGCTTTAACCCTTCGGAATTTACGGTAACCTCTCCAGCTTGACCTATCGGGGGTAAAGAATCAAACGTAATCTCTTCCCAGTTAGGAATTTTTGTTTGATTCCAAAGTAGGGTAGGAACGTTGTTAGTTTTTGCATGGACTGGAGGTAACAACATTCCACTGAGGAATAAGAATAAAGCCAGTCCTGTTAAAACCCAATAACTGAATCGAAGGGGTTTATTTATCTTGTTCATGGCAATCCTAGAAATCGTCAATTCAAAAATTGTTGTTCAATAATTTGCTCCCAAGATTGAACTATTATTGTGATTCAATCTTGGGAGATTAAATCAGTCAAAATTTTCATCTCAAGATTAGAGAATAGATTGAGCTTTAACTAGAGCAGACTGTTCCCATTCAATCACCGGACTGTTAAAAGCACCAAACTGTAAGATACGATTGATTAAAGCATCAGAAAGTCCCACAGCCCGTGCGGCATTGGACGGTATTTGACCCGTTTCAACTCGGTTGATAAAATCATTTAACCTTTGGGCTAAAGCTCCCTGTGGGTCTAACAATTGTTGATTTAAAGCCCGGTTTACCCCTAACTGAAACTGTGACAAATCAAAATGTTCAAAAGAAGAAGCTAATTGAAGACGGGAAGAGGGTGACCCATCCAAAGCCCCGTCAGCGATGGGTAAATTTTCCATAGATTCGGGAGATTCTGGGGAAGATGAATCTAACTCAATCTTCACAACTGGGTGAGAATGAGTCTGACTCGGATACAGCCGGAACACATATACATTGGCACTCCCCTCTGGTGTTTGAGTGACTAAAGTCAACAGAGAATCCTGGGCTGGAGGCAACCCCGGAAAATCAATCGGCTCAATTTGTCTTAAATGGACGACTCGCGCACCGGGGCGATCGCAACTTTGATTATTCAATCCCTCCAAACAGCCATCCACATCAACCGTTGCGAAGGACGGATTGTCGAGCCAGACTCTTTTGATAACCTCCCCGGTGGGAATGACACTGATATTTACCCCTTGGCCTGGGATTAAGCCAATTGAAACGGGCGCATCCATTTCGCCTCGGGCGGATGAAGCTGGCACGCGCAAAATCCCTGATGCAATCGCTTCACCGGAGAGTCCAAGCAGCAACCCAGCAAATAAAACATTTCCTACGATTTGATGCCAATGCTTTTTCATGATTTAAATTCAAAAGTACCGTGGACAAAAAGAGTAACGGGGGTACCCGCTTCAACCATCCATAGGGGGGATTGCTCCTCCAATTGTTGTAATGCCAAGCGTTCCCGTTCCTCCAAGCGTTGGGAAAGAGCCCCGAACCCACCGGATAAAGCAGCGCCGGTGATAGATTGCCATCCTCCCCGCCCCTGGGAACGAGAATACTGAGTAGAGGAAAAACTGCCCGAGGACGAAAACTGCTCAATGATGTCCGGTTGGCTCAGGACATCCCCCACTCGGGCTAAAGCACCCACTGCAAAGGCTCGGGCATCCCGATTGGCCATCCCTTCTAAGGAAGCTGACCGTTGCCCAGCAATCAAGGGTTGTCCATCCTTCCCTTGAATAGATAATACGGATGGAGGTAGCCGGTATTCTTGCTGCCCATCCACCAAGGCGACTGCTGTGGCCTCCACTACCCCATTCGAGGCGATCGCCGTTGTTTCAAAGATCACCCGAGTCCCAGGGGGAAATAACACTTTTCCATCTGTCGAAGTCAAGGGTTCAGTTAGTTGGACGACAAACAAATCTGATGACCCCTCAGAAGGATTCGCCCATAAAGAGGTCAGCAACTCTCCCCCAAGCGATCGGCCAATCTGTAACTGATTCTGAGCAAGCGTCCCATTCAGCGATTGAGTGGCCAGTCTACTCGCAGAAGATGACTTTACTCCGGCCTGGGTTTGGAGTGGGTTGGCCTCGAATGTTGTTCCCATGTCATCGGGAACGTTAGCAAGCTGAACAGTATTTTGTATTACTGGTTTTGCTGCTAAAATATTTTGTTCTTCGGGTAAGGGTTGTACTCTGGGATCTGCTGCTAAAATATTTTGTTCTTCGGGTAAGGGTTGTACTCCCTCAGACGAGGGTTGTACCAACTCAGCCACAGGGATAGTATCCACAGAAGCCACTTCAGACGGCTGTTCTAAGTGAGATATTTCCGGAACCGGCATTTGACCATAAGAACCCAACTCCCCAAGCAAAGTATACTGCTGCATTGGATCGATCTCTTCTGGAACCGGACCCGTTTCCAGTTCCGGAATGGGTTCAGGTTCCGGAATGGGTTCAGGTTCTCGGATGGGTTCAGGTTCTCGGATGGGTTCAGGTTCTCGGATGGGTTCAGGTTCCCGGATGGGTTCGAGCCGAGAAGTTTGGGGCCGAACAGGTTGAACGGGTCTTGGTGCCGGTGGTGGAGAGG
>CAYUEH010000074.1:7111-14052 GCA_964442465.1 uncultured Laspinema sp.
CGAGAAGTTTGGGGCCGAACAGGTTGAACGGGTCTTGGTGCCGGTGGTGGAGAGGGTCGAGGCGGTGAAGATGGCGCAGGCGGTGTTGATGTCATCTCCGGTTCAGGCAAATCTGGCTGTTCAAGAGCGTCCTCTTCCTCACTTGGTAAAGTTTCTGGAGACTCTACACCCGTCGGAACTGTCTGGCGACGACGCTGGGACCAATCTTCAAGTTGCTGGGATTGTCGCCCAAGCGCCAACTGAGTTTTCAATTCCCCAATTTCATTTTCGGAACCATCAGAATTAGACTGGGTGGCGATCGGTTCATCCGTTGACTCTTCTGTAGAAGAGGGCGCTCGCCCAATGGGAGTATTCATCACCCCATTTAAAAAAATTGCCCCGATTGTAAACAAGACAGCCATCATCAATCCAACCGCACCAAATTTAGCAAAAGGATTCCTTGAAAAAGTGGGTTGGGTTTGATTTTCATGAGGATTATCTTCACTTTCTATTAAGTCTTGCGCCGTAATCTTTAACTCTCCTGATTCTTCTTCATCCGTTCCATTAACCGAAGGCGAAGATTGGTCAACCACATCTTCATTTTTGATTTGAGGCTCCGTCTTAGGGGTCTCATCAGGATTAAGCTCAAAGAGTTTGGCAATTTCTTCTTCACTCCATAAGGGTCCAGCCCGGTCAAACATTTCCTCTATCGGCTCAGACTGATTGTTAAAAGTCATCTTGGAATTCCTCCTTACATATCTCGGATTGCATAAATTTCTAAACCCCTCTTGCGGATAGTTGAAATAACCGCTTCCATGCCAGTGGCGGATAAAGGGGTTGTGGGTGGTTCAACTGCCCTGACGAAAATTTCCTTATTAAAAGGGGTATATTCTCCTAAAGCATTATTGTTGTCAAAAAAGGCTAAATTAGCCACCAATGTCAATTTCCACTGACCGTCTTGAATTTGTTGAGGCGCACTCAACTCCAAAATTTCCAAAACTACAGAAGAACGGTTGCGCCAAACCCCTGGGGGAGTCAAATCAGCAATTTGAGTTAATAATTCATTCCGAAAATCATGGGATAAGGCGAAAGAAGCGTGCCAAGCTGGGGTAGCTACCAATCGACGCGGACCGCCACTGCTCGTAATATTTATCCCCGCATCAGGTTGGGAAGAGTCGGCATTTTCACCGGGCAACCGAGGGAGTTCTCCCGTCCAGGTAAACAACAAACTCATCGTTTCCCGGACAAAGGATTGGATCACTTCTGGGGTTCGTTCCCTTGAATCGATCGCCGCGACTTGAATCGCTTCCCCGGTTTGCAATTGCACCAAAGACGGAGGGGGGCGATCGGCTAAACGAGAGTAGGCTCCATATAACACTGCTAAAATTCCTAAAGTAACGACTTGAAAACCCAAGGTGATCAGGCATAAAATTCCTAAAGCGTCTTTTTGTGAAATTGAGTCACGGTCTCGGGATAAAAATCTTAAAGGAGATTGAGATGCTTTATTTTCCATTGTTAGGGTAATTTATGATTTTTTAAGGGGCAAGAAGTATTCCAATCCAAACTTAGCCAATGAAGATAAGCTATTGAAAACAGCTAACCCGGCTCCCGATGCTAGAACCACAGCTAAAATGGGAGAAAGTAGCCCGACCGCAAAAGCAAAAATTAACGGGTCATTTTGCTCGGCTTTAACAATTAAGGTGGCCACCAATCCACTGATGATATTAAAACTTAACTTGACCATTGCCACCGAAAAGAAACCCGCAAGCCATGCCCAAATTGCTTTTTGTCCCACCGGGAGCAAAGAGCCTCCTACAGCCAGAGGACCCAGAAGTGCCGTCAATAACCACGAAATTTCTACAATCCATTGAAAGGCGATCGATAAACTAATCAGTAGCCCTTTCACGGAAATCTGAAAAATGTTGGTGTTCATAAACGCTACGGCCTCCGGTCCAAAGGTGCTATCAATGATTCGGTCTAAGAGTCCCGTGGGTTGTTCAACTTGGGACGCAACTTCTTCGGCTTGTTCAACTTTTTGTTGAAAGCATTGTCGTTGCTGTTGAGGGTCAGCTAATCCAGAACATTGACTCAAGATTGCTCTAACGGCATCTTCAGCAGCCGATTCTTCCATGACTTGCTGGTAGGCTTCGGACAGGCGAATTGAAGCGGATGTCTGCTCTAACAAGGATTGATTAACTCCATTGAGAATTGAGCGTAATTGCAAGGTACTTGTGGCTAAAACTGCCGCTTGATTGGACAGTAAAATCACAATAACAATCGGCCAAATAATTTGGTCAAATCCTCGCCAATCCTCTTGATAGAGCAATGCCCCAAAGGTCTGCACCACCCAAATTATTAAAGTACCAACCGCAAATAAAATTCCTAGGTTGGCAATGCTAACATAGAGTCCACCGCCAATTACATCCACCCAAAGCTGATCCATCGCTGCTGAAATGAATTCTGCACCTTGGGCGCTTTGTTCAACAATGGAAGCAGAGGATTCACCCAGATTAGCAACCCAGTAGAAGTTAGCAGTCAAGCTAAACATGGTTTTCAAAGACTCATAGACCGATAAAATTGGCTTTAAAACAATCGTCCAAAACCCGCCGTTCGCATCACCTGAAAGCTGGCTCCCAGGGTTTGAGCAGTTTGGGTACGATTTTGAGTATCTAAGGTGCGAGAAATGTTAGAAAGTTGCAAATTTTGTAAATCCCCAGAACGATGAATTCGCTCTTGATCCGCATACATACTGCCGAGTAAAGCACCGAGTTCAGTATTTTGTGCGGCAATCCGTTTCATGACATCTTGTGTGGCCCGGTCTTGTTGCGCTTCCATTCCCAATTGTTGAGTTTGTTCCACAGAAACTTGAATCCTTTCCAATCGTTCTTCCTGCAAAATCTGCCCTTGTTTAGAAAAAGTTTCGGCAGCTTGTGCTCGGGCTAATTGGCGTTCCACTTCCGTGGCCGCCCACTCCACATCGTAGGTCGGATTTTCGTTAGCGACTAATTCTTCTAATCGTAACCGGATTTCCCCGGGATCCGGAATCCCTAACCGTCCTTTTGCATCCTCGACCAGGGTGAAGATATCAGTTTGCACCTGTTCGGATAAAGAATTAAGCCTCTCTCCTAAGATATCATCTACATAAAATTCTAAGGAGGATAATCTTTGCTTAAATTCTTGAACTATTTGTTGCAAGGGAGATTTAAGTAAACTTTGGGGAATTTGAGGTAGACTCAAGGCATAGGCCGGAGAAGTTTCTACTAAAATAGCGGCCAAAATGATGCTTGTAGTTGCGATTGAATTCGATATGTATTTCATACAATCCTCTACTTTTTCAAAAAATTAAGAAGCAATTTGTCGAGAAAACTTTGTTAAACCCACCAAAGAGTTACCGGACCGTTCTAAAATTTCTCGACGGGCTTTTTGTTCTTCGGGGTTATTCGCTAAAGCTGCCAAAAGTTGCCAACTAGGATAGTAACGGCAAGGCGTATAAGTTCCTTGAGATTCTAAAAGCCATTGAGAATAACCCTCTGTTGGGTTTGGAAAGAAGTTGGGCGAAGCATTTTTTTCGATAAGAGAAGTGGGATAACGAAAAATTTTCACAAAACTTTCAACGGCTGAAGGCTGAATTCTTCCCACCAACCGGGTCGTCAAATTCTGGAGAATTTTGGCCCCGGCTGAAGAAGAAGCAATCGTATCTGGGTCTTGGGCCGATAATAAGACCCTAATTCCACTTTTTGCCCCATTTGCACAGAGTTTTCCCAGCAAGTTGGCGATACTGTCAAACTGGAACAAAATTGGTGCTTCATCTACAAAGAAAATTGAAGCAGAAGCGGCTAAAGCTCGACGGAGTGCAGCAGAGTAGGCCGCTAAACTGATAATGGCTGCATCTTCATCATTAGATAGATTCCGTAAGGCAAATACTAACAGTTGGGAATCACTTCGGAAGGTTGAAGGAGAAGAAATCGCCTGCCCTACACGAGAAGTTAACCAAAATCGTAACCGGAGTTTAATCCGCTCAATTGCCGTTTGAGTATCCCCCGGAATTAATTCTAATTGTAACCGTTCTCCGGAACAATAGGAGATAAAATCCACTAAAGTTGGCATATCCTGCCAAGCTGTAGACCCAATCCCTTCTACATAAGCCCTTGCATAACGATTGCGAATTTGATTGTCCGTGAAAAAGGCAGTTAATGCTAAACCCAACACCGACCGAATCGTATCGGTCAAAACGGGATCGGCAACCCCCCCCAGTTTTGACCCGACGACCATTGCCATTAGGGCCGATAACAAAAAGTCTTGATAGTCTTGAAACCTTTCGGTTTGCAATTTTCCTTCCAGTCCTTTGAGGTCAGGGATTTCAAAGAGATTACTAGATTCTGAGCCAATATCAAAATAGGCTCCTATATCTTTCAAAAACCGGGTTAAGTCATCAAATGTACTACTACCATCTGGTTTTGGATAATCCATAATGACCACGGGCATCTGATGAGCTAACGCCTGAATAATAACTCCTCCCACCAAAGTTGATTTGCCTCCTCGACTTGTACTAAAAAACCCAATATTTTGATGTTGGTTGTATAAGTCAAGGTAAACCGGATTACCTCCTTCTTGGGAAATCAACTCTAATCCCATTTTGTCTGTCGGTTTAGTGCGGACTAAAGGCATTAATCCCGGCACTTCTGAGGATAAATAAAGTTGCCGACGATTAAACGGCGTACTCAATAATTTATCCCACACCAACGGCAAACACTGCAACCAGATTTTCCAAGGGTATTCCGTTTCCCGCAATACCCATGCTGGAGGCAAAAATAATGATTCCAAATATCGACAGGCTTCATCTAACTCTTGGCGCGTTTTTCGATAGACTAAAAAAACTACCCCAACATGAACAGGAATTGAACCTTCAAAAATTTCTTCTTGGGCCGCTATCGATTTTTTGAGGTTGAGTTGGGCGTTCACGTCAATCGAATTGGATTGCAGCGATCGCTCTTGAGCCGTCATCGATTGTTTAACCAACCGTTGCATATTGGTTTTGACCAGGGTATCGCTACCTCGGGTCAGTTGGCAGACTATCTCCGTATCCTGGATGCGATCGCGAGAAATAACCGACCACAGATAACATAGCTGCCGTCGCGCATCCGGCCATCCTCCCGGTTTTTCCACAAATGTTAGAGGAGCAATATAGCGCTGATTGAGATAAATCCAGCGGCGATCGGGAATGGGCACCGAACTTTCCGACTGCATCAAGATGGTCACGGGATGATACTTAGAATAAATTTCTTCTCTGACTCCTGTTTCATCAAGCACCAACAACTGAGGAATCGACACCGGAGGCGTCTCGTTAAACCGCTTCCATAAGTGACCCCATAATTCTTGGTCGCTTAAGGGTCGAACAGATAATCCCATCCCATTGGTTAAAAGTTGATGCCAAATTTGATATCCATCATGGTAAGCTGATAGCAACACTTGTTCTACTCGTCGATATTGGCGTTCTTCTAGCTGTCCGGTAAATGAATGCCACCACCGTTCCCCTCGGGATAATAGCTTCTCAATCCAATCCGTTTTTTGATGAGCAAATGCCTCAACGGTATAAGTAACATACAACCGTAAAAATACCGGCTTCCGTTGGCCCCGTTCCGTGAGTTCTCGCAACCGGATCCGCTCCGCATAAAGTAAATATCGCAATTCTGTATTAGAACAACCTTCAAATAAATCTCGAAGTTCTTGTTCACGCTGAATGCTATCTGCGAAAGAGCCTAAATTCACAGTCAAGGTTTCACCGGACGGTAAATCTTTCAATCCTGCTTCAATTCCTCGAAGGGTAGGTTCCAATTCTTCATCAATGAGGGTAGAATGAATTCCTTGGCAATCAAATCCAAAAATTAGTTTAAATTGGTGTTCTCCTTTTCTGAGTAAATACGCTCCAATAGGAGAAGATGCTAAATTAACCCGAACTAAAGAAGCTAAATTGACAACATCTTCTAACGGAGTAAACCGCTGTTTTCCCCAACCCCTATCAATAGATTTTTTTCCAACTTTAGTCATGGACTTCTCCTTTTTTTCTGAGATAAACTGGGCGAACTGACTAAAAGGGGAGTAAATTTGGCAAAGCCTCGCGACCACTTGGGAACCGGAATAAACTTCCTTAAGTACCACCACCCTCCTTTAGCGGTGAGAATCCACCAGGTGGAGATTCCCCAGAGAGCCACCGACCCCGTCACCACCCAATTTTGACCTAACCCCACTTTAATCAAGTAATAAGATGCTCCAGCAATAGCCACCCAGGGCAACAACTGATCCGCAGGAAAAGGACCTATATTGGGTTGTTTTCCTAATGCTTGGTTGACTTTTTTGAATGACGGAGTTGATGGCATAATCATCCTCTTTTATGAAATTGAGTTAATGCGTGCGGGTAGCGATTAAGCGCCACCCCCCCCTCCTACAATTAAATTTGTCAGCACATCCCCTAATGTCACGGCAATCAAAATAATTAGAGGTTGACGGGCTAAAGTTTGCCAATCCTCATCCTGCCGAACTGCATTAATAACTCGCACTAAGGCAATGGCTAAATAAATCAAGAAAATTCCACGCAGAACATTGAATACTAAAGGAACAACTTCTCCCGCTTCAGGGAATTGCTGAGACATCCAGTCCTCTCCTCCTTGGAAAAACTGAGCCATTGCTACTCCAGAAAAAATGTCTAACCACCACACCAGAAAAACTGCAATGAAGATTAAAACTTGACTGGGAATAACTGGAGACTTCCATCGGAACCTTGGTTTTTGAGACTTTTTCCGGTTTATTTCACCTCCTAAAGCGATCGCTGCCGAGAATACCAACAAAATTTTTAGGAAAACAAACAAACTCAAGTGGGTAATTGCCGACATCACTAAAAGAAAAGAAGCTATCCAAGATAACTGGTTGACCGATGGACTACGGTCGATCCGATTCAATCTTTT
>CAYUEH010000075.1:0-13763 GCA_964442465.1 uncultured Laspinema sp.
TTTTACGGATTCCAATTAATTGAGGCAACCTGAAATGAAACTTCAATATTTGTCTACCTTGGCATTAGCGTCAATTTTGAGCCTAGGAATGGCGGCGGGTTGTTCTAACCCCTGTGCAGCGAAAACACCCCCGACGGGCAATCCTGCGATCGAAGCTACAACCGATCCTTGTGCAGGAAAAGCCGATCCTTGTGCAGGAAAAGCCGATCCTTGTGCAGGAAAAGCCGATCCTTGTGCAGGAAAAGCTAATCCTTGTGCGTCTAAATCCCGGTCTGTGGGAGGACCCCTTGCTGCGGAATTACAAGGAAAACCTGTGCTGGTTGATGTGTTTGCCGAATGGTGTTCTGCCTGTCAAAATATTGCGCCTACTTTGGCTGAATTAGAGCAAGATTATCAAGGTCAGGTGCATTTTGTTGTTTTAGATATGACGAATAATGCAACGGTTGCTGAGGCTGAAGCGAAGGCTGAACAGTTAGGACTCAGCCAATTTTTATCGGAAACTAAAGCCCAAACTGGAACGCTGACGATTATTGATCCAGCTACGGGGACTATTTTGGAACAGCATCGGAATAATCCGGATAAATCTGCCTATACAACGGTCCTAGATTCAGCCCTCGCGCAACATTAAATTCCTGGAGAAAATGGAATGTAGAGGCGATTCCCGAATCGCCTCTACATTTAGCGTGAATTCTCAAAATCTGCGTCAGTCATGAGGAGGAAGAGCGATCGCAATCCTTCACTACAAATCTTTCCGGGTTGGATCCATTTTCAACTTCATGGAGGGTCGCTATATCTGAAAATTTTCATTTTTGGATTGCCAATACTATACCCGAGGCCCTAGGGCCTCGGGTATAGTATTGGGAAGACCAACTGGGTTGCTTGAGAAAATCTGTCGCAATTAGTAGCTAATCTGGGCGGTAAAACCCGATGTCTTGTCTCTGGGATTGAGTCCGGTACTGGGGTCGTCGGCTTGATATTTCAGCGGATTTATGGTATGTAAAAACAGAGATATAGCGGTTCGATGGACTCATTATGTACTGTTCAAAGCTCCTCTCCCTTTCTGGGAGAGGGGTTTGGGGTGAGGGCGTATTCCTTATGGAGATGAGAAACGCTATAGAGTTCAAGCCCCCCATTTGGAAAGCAGGAACTCAGGGTCATTCCCTTAAATTTCAGGTGCATCAAGGGGCAGTGCAGGTCCACAGTCAAGGACCCAAATCGGTCGGTTTAATTTATTAATAGGAACTGTCAAGTATTCCCTTCGGCATCAAGTTCTGAAAAAGGTTGTAAATTTTATCAAGAAAGGGTATAATTAATAGAATTTTAAAGGAAACAGAAATTTGAGAGGATGAAGTAGAGCTATCCAGAGGAAGGATTCAGCCATGAAATTATCCGATAAAATCTCCGATTAAACTCGGAGGTGAACTGAGTATTTGAGTCCAATCGTTTGAACAGAAGAAACGAGGCGTAACGGATTGAAGCTCAGGGAAAACTCCTCCGATTGGGTTGTTGACGAAGAGAGAGAATGAAGATAATTCCCCTCTATAGCTAGAGTAAAAAAACAGTGGAGGTATATCTAAAGACTGATTTAGGGCCGATCGCCTACCCAACATCACCCAGATGTTGCTACTTTAAAAATAAAGATTAAGCTGCGATTCAGACTATCGGAGAGAATCCCATTAAATCCCTAGGGACAAAACCCAATCAATATCCCGGGGAACTGAACATTCTAACTCGGGTATCTAGCCCCTAACTGAACTAGGGATTCCCCAAACCCAAACATCTTGTCAAAAAATAAAAAATTGAGTTGATTGCAACGAAGGGTCATATTTTCTATGGTTAGCCAAACTCCTGAAGCAGATTTTCAAGTTTCATTGAGTCACGATCAAGCCGTGGTGCATCTACCTCCCCGTTTAAGCGTAATCGAGGCGGTATTTTTTAAACAAACCTGTCATGAACTTTGTGAAAGGACCCCACCGCCGGAACATATTATTCTGGATTTTAGTAAAACCACGTTTATAGACAGTAGTGGAGTGGGGGCTTTGGTCCGAGTGTTCAAAACAACCCAAACCTCATCCATTGATTTAATGTTGCGGAACGTACAATCTCAAGTGATGTCGGTCCTATCCCTAACCGCCTTAGACCAAGCGTTGACCTTTGAGGGCAATTCGGGAACGATGATGGGGACAACGGAGGAACTCAAAGCCAAAATCAACTGGAAAGGGGACAAGAATGCAGAACTACCAACAACCCATCCCTCCGTGCGTTCATCGGTGAAGCGATTGATTGATATTATTGGTGCATTGGTGGGGTTGGGAATTACGGGAATCGCGTTTATTCCCCTGGCGATCGCCATCAAGATGGATAGTCCAGGACCGATTTTCTTTAGTCAAATCCGGTGTGGTTGGATGGGGAAAAGATTTCGGATTTGGAAATTCCGCTCGATGTGCGAAAATGCAGAAGCAATCAAGTCCCAAGTGGAAAATCAAGTCGAAGGGCCGCTGTTTAAAAGTGAACGAGACTCCCGGGTGACCCGTATCGGTCAGTTTATGCGCCGGACGAGTTTAGACGAGTTGCCGCAGTTCTGGAACGTCCTGAAAGGAGAGATGAGTCTGGTGGGGACAAGACCTCCCCTACCGGATGAGGTCGATCGCTATGAAGTCCCGGAATGGCAACGTCTGGATGTTAAACCGGGGATGACGGGAGAATGGCAAGTGCATGGGCGATCGTCTATTCGCACCTTTGAAGATGTGATTCGCTTAGATCTCGAATACCAAAAAAAATGGAGCCTGCTTTATGACCTAAAACTGATTTTAAAAACAATCGGGGTCGTGTTTAACAAAAATAGTGGTGCTTACTAGGTCGTTAAAGGGAGTTGTAGGATAAAGGAAGAAGGAATCTTGTGACGTCTGGGCCTTCTACTTTCATACCGATCATTCTGGCCGCCGCCAGAAGCGATCGACCGTTGCTCCCACGTTCACCCCTTGGGTAGGGAAGCCACCGCCCAGACGGAAACATTCTTCATCATATAGAAGATGGTGTTACAAAATTTCGGCAGCTGGTGGAAAGGACTCGCTTCCCAGCTAGGAAAACGACAGGCCAAAGAGGAGCGACCGTTGAAGCGATCGCATCTGCAAGTCAAAAGCGATCTCTATGCCTTAGCACAAGTGTTGCAATGGTTAGAAGATGAAATCTACTCCCTACTTCCGCGCGATCGCTGGTGGCAGTATCAAACTGCCTTAGCAGAAGGTTTCACCAATGCAGTGCGTCACGCTCACCATGACTTGCCGCCTACAACTGAGATCGAAATTGAAGTCACCGTTTTTCCAAGCTATGTGGAGATCAAAATCTGGGATTACGGCCCCCCCTTCGATTTAGAAGCCAAGCTCCAGTCCCGCTATGAAAACCCGAATGGCAATCCATTGGATGAAGGTGGCCGAGGCTTAATCTTCATGCATCAATTAACCAATGAACTGCTGTACAACCGAATCGGAGACAATCGCAACTGTCTGATCATGCGAAAAAATTTCCGGTGATGAGCAAACTCATTTCCCCGTCCCATCTGCTATTCTCTTCACTCAAGACAGGCGTTCGGAACCTCCTGCGAACTTTAGCCACCGATCGCATTACCCCCATGATTGTACCCGGACCCGCTGATGAACCTGAAAGCCTTGAAGCCCTAAGCCGGTATCAAACCCTTGATGCCGCGACTCAAAAGGCTTTACAGGAACTCACGGACCTAATTCCCCAGATTTTTCAGATGCCGATCGCGGCGATCGCCACCGGCATCCCCGGTAACTGTGCCGTGAAATCCCACATTGGTGCCACCCCCGATGAACTCGACCTCGCCTGTGCCTGGTCTACTTATCCCCTCCAACAAAGACGCCTGGTGGTTCTCAACCCCCTGAACCAACCGGGAGAATTACTCCCGGACAATGGCCGGGATGCTCCCCAAGGCCCCCTGTGCTTTTACGCTGGGGTTCCTCTCATCGCTTCCGAGGGTTACCCCATCGGCACCTTATGCATCATGGATCGCGTGCCGCAACACTTGAGCGCGACCCAAAAGCAAACCCTGCAAACCCTGGCAACCCAGGCGATCGCCACCCTAGAACGCCACCTCATCCAACCCGATGCACTGGTTCAACCCCACCTCCTCGATGTTCTCAACCACACTCATGACGCCATCCAAACCCTGCGTCTGAGTGACCAACGCCTGCTTTATGTCAACCCCGTTTGGCTCAAAACCCTCGGCTATACTCTAGAAGAAATCCCGTCAATGTATTGGTGGGACATCCTCGACCCCGCCTCCTTTGCATCCGCCTCGACTATCCTGGAAAAACTCCGCCTCGGAGAATCCCTCTTTGGAGTCAGCCTGATTTTACTCACCAAAACCGGCGATCGCGTCTGGGTGGAAGCCAACTTCTCCTCCGGGTGGGAACGCAACCAACCGGACTATGCGATCGCCCTGTTCCGCAACGTCACCGCCGAACAACAAGCAAGGCTCAAATACGAGCAACTCTTTGAAAATACCGCCCTGGGACTCTTTCAACTCACCCTAGAGGGCCGTTACTGCCAAATCAACTCCGCCCTCGCCAAAATGTATGGCTATGACTCCCCCACCCAATTCCTCTCGCGGGTAGAACATCCCCGCCAACTCTACCTCCAACCCCATGAATGGGAGGAATGCCTGCATCTGTTAGCAACCCAGGGTCACCTGGTTCATGAGGTGGAAGTCCAACGCTTCGATGGGTCCACCATCTGGATTTCTGAAAATATCCGACCCTTAATCGACATTAAAGGTCGCACCATTGGCTATGAAGGGTTTGTCCAAGATGTCACCCCCAACAAACAAGCGGAAGCCACCGTCCAACTGGCTAGGGATCAACTCCAAGCGGTCTTAGATGCCGTTCCCGGTACCGTTTCTCTGATTAGTGCCGATTTTCACTATTTAGGGGTCAATCGCCATTTAGCCGCTACTTACAACCTACCCCTGGCTCAATTTATCGGGCGCGAAGTCGGGTTTCGGCAATCGGTTTTTGGACAATTTGTCCGCGATTTCTTTGCCACCCAATCCCGGGAAGCCTCGATTGAAATTGATTCCGAGGTCAATGGAGCCTTCCGCAGCGATTTGGTGATTGCCAAGAAGTGGCTGGAGGACCAAGCGGCGGTGTTTGTCGGGATTGATATTACGGAACGCAAACGGGCGGAGGCGGCCCTGAAGGCGGAATTGGCGGAGGCGGCAGAATATGTGCGATCGCTCCTCCCCCTCCCCTTGAGCGAACCTGTCTGCATCGATTCTCGGTTTATTCCCTCTCAACAGTTAGGGGGAGATTGTTTTGATTATTATTGGCTCGATGATGAGAATTTAGCCATTTATCTGCTCGATGTCTCAGGACATGGGTCTCGGGCGGCCCTGCTCTCGGTTTCGGTCTTAAATCTATTGCGCGCTCGTTTCCTTCCCGGTACCGACTTCTATCAACCCTATCAGGTGCTGACGGCCCTCAATCATGCCATTAAGATGGAGCGTCAGCGGAATATGTATTTTACGATTTGGTATGGGGTCTATAATCAGGTGCAGCGCCAGCTTGTTTATTCCTGTGCCGGACATCCCCCAGCCATTTTGCTCTCCAAAGACGCTCAGGTGCAAAAGCTCAGAACGGAAACCTCGGTCCCGATTGGAATGTTTCCCAATATTAAATATGAAAATGCGTCCTGCCAGATTGAGGCAGAGAGTTCGCTTTATATTTTTAGCGATGGGATTTATGAAATTAACGAACCTGATGGGTCGATGTGGAGTCTTGAGAATTTTATCGATTTACTCGCGGAATGTCGGCACAGTAATTCGTTTAATCTGGAGCAAGTGTTAGGGTTGGTGCGCCAAGTTTCTCAGGAAGATATGTTTCATGATGATGTCTCTTTGTTGCAGGTGAAGTTTGATTTTTAGCCGCTTAGGGTCGGCAATCCCCATCCGCAAGGGAGCCACCTCCGGTCCCCTCTTGATTGAATCCACTTGTTTATAAACAACTTAGAGACTCTCTTGATGTTAGGACGGACGAGAGCGGCGATCGCCTTGCTCGGATGACTGGGGTTCTCGGTTCAATCCGGTTTAGAAAGGAGGTGTTTTTCAAATTCCTCTCGGTTGGGAAAGACTTTCATGATTTTATCCAATCCCGCAAGTTCTAGTAGCATTTTGACTTGGGTATTGATGGAACACAAAAATAGCTTTCCTCCGGCAGCTTGAACGGTTTTAATCGCAGCAACAATTGCTCCTAAACCTGAACTGTCCATGAAACTGACATCTTGAAAATCAATGAGTACAATTTCAGCTCCTTCCGCCAGATAATTGGTAATTTCTCGCTCAAATTGACCCACCTTAGTCCGATCTAAAAGGCCAACGGGTTGGACCACTTTAACCACTGGACTCATCCTTAATTAACCCCTACTTGATTTGACAGGTGCCACGGGCTAGGCTTGATTGTTTAATCAAACGACTGGCCTAGAGACGATGGTCTGGTGACATTAACATGATGTTTATCTTACCCTGCGTGGGTGTTATTGCAGTTTAGCTCATCAGGGATTTGGCTTGAGGGCTTGTTGACCAACCCAATGGAATAGATGAGACTTGGGTCTATAATAGACCCAATTGTTCACTCAGGATTGAGAAATAGGGAAGGGGTCGATCCGGCCCGCGATCGCCTTGAGGAGACTCAGACCCTCAAAACCCCCTAAAATTTAAGGTCTAAAATCCAATAGGCGATAATCCATGACTGCGAATATCCTTGTGGTTGAAGATGAAGTCAAACTCGCTCAATTTATTGAACTAGAACTCAAATATGAAGGCTACCAGGCGATTGTGGTTCGGGATGGGGTCGCCGGATTGACAGCCATCCAAGAGTTGAGTCCCGATCTGGTCCTTCTGGATGGGATGCTGCCTGGACTCTCGGGGTTGGACGTCTGCCGTCGGTTGCGAACCAGTGGCAATATGGTCCCGGTGATTGTCTTGACGGCGCGGGATGAAGTGAGCGATCGCGCAGCAGGATTAGATGCCGGTGCTGATGATTACCTGGTGAAACCCTTTAGTTCCGAGGACTTGATTTCCCGCGTGAAGGCCCATCTGCGAAATCCCATCGAACTGGATCCGGATTTGTTACCCTTTGCTGACTTAAGCTTGAACCGACGCACCCGGGAAGTCCGCCGGGGCGATCGCACCATTGAACTGACGGCGAAAGAGTTTGATTTACTCGAATATCTGATTTCCCATCCCCGACAAGTGGTCAAACGGGAACAAATCCTCGAAAACGTCTGGGGTTACGATTTTATGGGGGATTCTAACATTATTGAGGTCTACATTCGTTACCTCCGTCTTAAGTTAGAAGCCCAGGGGGAAAAACGACTGATTCAGACAGTGCGCGGCGTGGGTTACGTTCTGCGGGATTAAATTCTCCCCCAGTTTACTAGATTAATAGACTTCTTGCAAAATTCTCTTAAGCCCCCCTTAAGAAGGGGGGTTGGGGGGATCTATCCGGATTTTTGCAAGAGGTCTAATGAATGGACTCAACACAGGTGCAACGATTCAGTTGCACTTTTTTAATGCAACTTTTATCCCGGAAGATAGGCCAGAATAGAGAAACGGGCGATCGCGAATCGTTCTAGCTTCCCGGTGCATCGTTCCCCTGTTTTTCCTCCCTGGATTTTAAAACTCATGTTTTTCATCTCTTTACCTCTTCTTTACCGAAGGTTTCCACAAGTTTAACTCAAAAAAACTGCCAAAAAAGATAATTTATATTACAATTTTATAAATCCCAAAAATATCCCATAAAATTGCCTAAATTTTTCACCGAAAATCTCCGATGAATTGAGATATTTAACTCGGTAAGATTTTCCGGTTAAAACGACCATATAAATCAATATAAATTGAGCCTTTTTTTCAAAAACCCACCTTAAAACAGGACCGGATATGATCCAGATATTCCTTAGTAAATTTGCGGCCAAATGGTCCGCCCTAGCACTTTTGAGTGTCTTGACCCTCACCGCTTGTCGGGGGACCGGAACAGATGTTCAGCCTCGGGGATCACGGGGTGAAATCAATAATTTGAGCATCGATGGTTCTAGCACGGTTTTTCCGATATCTGAGGCCATGGCGGAAGAATTTATGAAAACCCATCCGGGGGTGAGAGTGACCATCGGTATTTCCGGGACTGGCGGGGGGTTTAAGAAATTTTGCCAGGGAGAAACCGATATTTCCAATGCCTCTCGGGCGATCGATATGACCGAACGAGAATTGTGCCAAAAAAATGGTATTGAATACATCGAAATTCCCATTGCCCTGGATGGGATTTCAGTTGTGGTCAATCCAGCTAATGACTTTGTTCACTGTCTAACGGTAGAAGAACTTAAGCAAATTTGGGAACCTGCCGCTGAAGGAAAAATTGTCAACTGGAACCAAATCCGCTCAACCTTTCCCAATCGCCCCCTGCGGTTATTTGGTCCGGGAACAGATTCAGGAACTCATGATTATTTTACTACGGCTTTGGTGGGACAAGAACAACAAAGTCGTGGGGATTATACGGCCAGCGAAGATGATAATATCATCGTGCAAGGAGTCGCTGCCGATGCCGATAGTCTCGGCTTTTTTGGCTATGCTTACTATCAGGAAAATCAAAATAAGTTAAAATTAGTAGAAATTGATTCCGGTGCAGGGTGTATCGCCCCCAGTCCTAACACGATTGCCGATCATAGCTATCAACCTCTTTCTCGTCCAGAATTTATTTATATTAACAAATCCCAGGCCGATCGCCCGGATGTGAAAGCCTTTGTGGAATTTCATCTGAATCCAGAACATCAAGATTTAATTTCGGAAGTGGGGTATGTTCCCCTTTCTGAATCGGTGATGACGGTGGTGAGAAACCGCTATGAACAGGGGAAGGTTGGGTCAGTTTTTAAGTCCGGTTCCACCCTAAATATCAACCTGAATGAGGCCCTGAATCTGGAAAATTAAAGAAAATTCAGCTAGAATTAACCCCAATTGATAGGGGGTAAACCCCTGTAGGATGTCCTCAGCCCTTTGGACATCGCATCTGAATCCGATCATGTATCAGGTATGTTATGGAATTTCATTCCTTACCGCCGCGACTCCCAGAGGGAGAGTCTTGGCAACGAAATCTACACCGACTCACTTGGATAGAACGGGGGTTACACATTATTCTGGCGATGATCGCAGGGATTCCAATTTCGATTTTCGTGGCGATCGCAGCGGTATTTATCTATGAAACGGTGCTATTTTTTCAAACAGTTCCCTTGTGGAATTTTTTGAGTGATCCTCAGTGGACTCCGTTATTTCCAACTCAAAATTTTGGCATTCTTGTTCTCGCCAGCGCCACCCTTTTGGTGACGGGAATTGCCAGTTTATTTGCCATGCCCATCGGCTTGTTAATTGCGATTTATTTAGCCGAATATGCCAGCGATCGCCTGCGATTGACGGTTAAACCGCTTTTGGAAGCCTTGTCGGGAATTCCCACGGTGGTTTATGGCTATTTTGCCCTGTTAGTTGTCACGCCACTGTTGCAGCAGTTAATTCCTGGACTGGCGCGATTTAATGCCTTAAGTGCCGGTTTGGTGACGGGAGTGGCGATTGTTCCACTTATTTCTTCTTTGAGTGAAGATGCGATTAAAAGTGTTCCCCATTCCCTCAGAGAAGCGGGTTATACCTTGGGATTAACGAAGCAAGAAGTCTTAACTAAAATTGTCTTGCCGATGGCTTTTCCCGGGATTATCGCCTCATTTATGTTGGCCGCTTCTCGGGCTTTAGGGGAAACTATGATTTCGGCGATCGCCGCAGGGCAAAATCCTCATTTGACCCTCAATCCCCTGGTTCCAGTTGCTACAATGACTGCCTTTATTATTCAAGTGAGTTTGGGTACTGTTGCCTTTAATTCCTTAGCCTTTCAAACGATTTTCACCGTGGGGATGGTGTTGTTTTTGATGACTCTGGCATTGAATAGCTTTGGATATTGGTTAGTCCGTCGCCATCAAATGGCAATGACTGAGGCGATCGTCCCCACTGTACCCTCCGATAAACCCTCTCCTTTTTATCCTCTCTACGATGAAGAGTTTCCGGTGAATAACCCTAGATTTGAACCCGGAAAAAACCGCTCAATTGTGGAGTTTAAAACCCCTTTGGTTCGCCGTCAGATATGGGACCGATGTTTTAGTGGGGTGAGTGCGATCGCCATCCCCATTGCCCTCGGCATTCTCGCCCTGTTACTCTTCGATGCCTCTCGGCGGGGTTTGCCTCATCTAACCTGGCAATTTATCACCAGCTTTCCCTCTCGTAACCCCCAAGAAGCCGGAATTTATCCCGCCCTCATGGGCAGCTTGTGGCTATTAGGATTAACCGGATTATTTGCCTTACCCATTGGCATTGGAACCGCCTTTTACCTAGAAGAATATTGCGCTAATACTGCCTTAAATCGGTTTTTAGAAATTAATATTGCTAATCTCGCTGCGGTCCCCTCGATTCTCTATGGATTATTAGGGTTAGAATTATTTGTGCGTCTCCTCGCCCCGGTAACAGGAGGACCGAGTTTACTCTCGGCTGCCCTCACCTTAACCGTGATTATTTTACCCATGTTTATTGTCACCACTCGGTCCGCTTTACGGGGGATTCCCGACGGTTTACACCAAGCCGGTTATGCTATGGGTATGACTCGTGCTCAGGTGTTGTGGCATATCGTGTTACCGGCAGCGTTTCCCGCCACCTTAACCGGGGCACTTTTAGCCTTAGCCAGGGCGATCGGTGAAACCGCCCCCTTAATTGCCGTGGGCGCATTATCCTTTGTCTCCTTTGCACCCCCGTTATCCTGGGAGGGAGTCTATAGTCGATTTACTGCCTTACCCTTTCAAATTTTCAACTGGATTTTACGGCCCCAAACCGCTTTTCACAACAATGCGGCTGCCGCTATTTTAATCTTAGTCGGTATTTTATTAATTCTCAATATTTGCGGTGTTTTGATTCGAGAACAGTGCAAAAAATAACCCCAATTTTTAGGTTATTAAATTCTAGTTAAACCCCTATGAACGTCAACGCTGAATCTTCCCATCCCCATCACCGACCCCTTTTAGAAACCTCCGACTTGTCAGTATTTTTTGACAAGACGCAAATCCTCGGCAATATTACTTTTAAAATTTATGCTCATCAGATTACCGCCATTATCGGACCCTCTGGCTGTGGCAAAACAACCTTAATTCGCTGCTTTAATCGCCTCAACGAACTCACCAAGACGTTTAAAAGAGTCGGCCAGATTTACATGGGCGATCGCGAAATTTCTCAGATCAACCCCGTAGAAATTCGCAGGCAAGTCGGGATGGTATTTCAAAAGCCCAATCCCTTCCCCAAATCAATCTACGACAACATCGCCCTCGGCTTGCGAATTAACGGTTATCAAGGGGATATTGATGAATCGGTTGAACATTCCCTCCGGCAAGTCTTCCTCTGGGATGAAGTCAAAAACAACCTCTATCGCAGTGCATTAACCTTATCCGGAGGGCAACAACAACGCTTGTGCATCGCCCGCACCTTAGCCCTCAAACCGGATATCATTTTGATGGATGAACCCTGTTCCGCCCTTGACCCAATTTCCACCGCCCGCATTGACGAACTACTGTATGAACTGAAGCATGATTACACCATTGTTCTGGTTACCCATAATATGCAGCAAGCCTCCCGCATCTCCGATTTGACCGCTTTTTTTAATATTAAAACCACCGAAACCGGGGGAAAAGTCGGCTACTTATCCGAATACGATAAAACCGAAGTGATTTTTCACCATCCTAAACAGCAGGCAACTCAGGAATATGTCAGTCGCCGGTTTTAGTGGGGGTCCCCGTAAAGTAGGGGTTAGAAACCGGGTTTCTTGACAAAATTGAGGGCAATGGGCAGAAAATTAGGAGAGAAACCCGGTTTCTGGTCCTAGGCATCAAATTTGGGGCGACTTACCCCCTAAAACCGGACTCCTCCAAAATTTTCTCTTTTTACAGTGCATTCATGCTAGACTAGAAAGGTTTTTCATATTGTAATTTGAGCTATGTTTTGGGCTGACAAAATTGCGGAAAGTGCACAAGGCGAACAAATCGTTAATGATTCAAAAACCCCTTCGGGTCGAGTTCATGTGGGGTCCTTGCGGGGTGTGATCATCCATGATGTCATTTATCGCGCCTTGAAACACGCCGGTAAGCCCGTAAAATTTATGTATGGCGTGGATGATTATGACGCCCTTGATACCGTTCCCGGTTACCTCGATCGCGAAAAATTTGCCCCCTATTTGGGTTACCCCTTGTGTAACGTCCCCTCCCCTGATGACAAGGCGACAGATTACGCCAAATACTTCATGGGAGAATTCCTAGAAGTCTTTGATTACTTAGGGGTAAAACCGGAAATTTATTACCTGCGAGACTTGTATCGAACCGGACAACTCAACCCCTACATCGATACCTTCTTGCAAAATTCCCATCTAGTTCGGGAAGCCTATAAAGAAGTCAGTAAAGCCGATCGCCCGAGTAACTGGTATCCCTTCCAAGTCATCTGCGAAAACTGCGGCAAAATTGCCACCACCGTTGTCACCGACTACAACGGCAAAGAAGTCTTTTACACCTGCGAACCCAACGCCACCAACTATGTCAACGGATGCGGACATTCCGGCTGGGTTTCCCCCTTTGATGGCAACGGCAAACTCCCCTGGAAAGTTGAATGGGTTGCCAAATGGCAACTGGTAGGAGTTACCATCGAACTCGCTGGAAAAGACCATTCTCAAAAAGGTGGTTCTCGCGATGTCGCTAACGCAATTTGTCGCAAAGTTCTCCAAAAACAACCCCCTTTCCATTCTCCCTACGAGTTTATTTTAGTCAATGGCACCAAAATGAGTTCCTCTAAAGGCGTCGGTTCAGCAGCGAAAGAAATCGCCGAATTGTTGCCACCGGAACTGCTGCGCTTTTTGATGCTAAGAACCCAACCCAAAACGGTGATTAATTTCGCCCCCAATTATGAAACCACCACCCGATTGTTCCGAGATTACGACACCTTAATCGAGAAATATCAAGGGGTTACCTCGGAAAGTGGGGAAGATCCCAAACAGGATAAAGAACTTCAACCTCTGTTTTATTCCCAACTCGGCGATGAAGTCAAAATCTATCAACCCTTTGATTTCAGCACCTTAATTTCCCTGCTGCAAGTGCCTCATTTGGATATTAAAGAAGAAATCCAAAAACGCTGCGAACAACCGTTAACCGATGCGGATTGGGAAGTGCTTCATCATCGGATTGAGTCCGCCCAAAAGTGGCTGGATGATTATGCCGATGAAGAAGAGAAACTGGTGCTTTATTTTGATACAATTCCCGAACAAGTCCAAGAGTTAACTGAGGAACAGGTGACTTATTTGGGTGAGTTAGCCAAGAATTTAGAAGCGGCAGAGAGTTGGGATGGAGAAACCTTACAAACGATTATCTTCTCGACGAGTAAAGCATTGGAGATGAAACCGGGGAATGCGTTTCCGGCGGTTTATTTGACCTTCATGGGTAAATCCCGGGGTCCGAAAGCGGGGAATTTACTCTCATATTTAGATAAGACGTTTGTGTTAGAAAGAATTCGCGGGACCGTTGCGCTGAAACAAGAGGCAGCGGTGTAGAAGTCGTTTCTGATGTTCGTAGTAACGACTTCAGTCGTTTCTGATGTTCGTAGTAACGACTTCAGTCGTTTCTGATGTTCGTAGTAA
>CAYUEH010000075.1:13863-14043 GCA_964442465.1 uncultured Laspinema sp.
CGACTTCAGTCGTTTCCGGGTTCCATGTCACCGCTTTTTGAGTAAGTGGCGAAAACTAACAGGTTCCAAAAACCGTGGTGTTATAGCAACTTGTCTATGTTACTACTACGAACTAAGATAAGAGTACGACTGAAGTCGTTACTACGAACTGAGAAAGAGAACGACTGAAGTCGTTACTAC
>CAYUEH010000076.1:0-13979 GCA_964442465.1 uncultured Laspinema sp.
CAGCGATCGCCGTTTGCAAAACTTCAATAATCTGCCTGTGCAGTCGCTCAATTTCTGCCTGACTCAGGTGAGCACAAAGCTTAGTCGGCAAAATCCCACTCAGGAAGAGACTTTCATCGGCATAAATATTCCCCACCCCGGCAACAATAGTTTGGTCCAGAAGGGCGGTTTTAATCGCTTTTTGACGCTTGTGGAGTTGGCGAGTCAGGTATTCAACAGAAAATTCAGGGGAAAAGGGTTCTGGTCCTAATTTGGCTAATCCGGTGATGATTGAGGGGGTGGGGATATTTGGGGGGACCCACCACATTTGACCGAAGGTGCGTTGATCCACAAATCGCAATTCCCAGTCGCCCTCGAAGAAGAGGCGCACTCGGGTATGTTTCTGGAGGGGGTCCTCTCGCTGGACCCATAACAGTTGCCCGGTCATCCGCAGATGGACTCCTAAACTGCCCTGGTGAGCGGTATCGGAATCCGGTGATTGGGAGAGTTGCGCCAGGAGATATTTGCCTCGCCGTTGCCAGGAGGCGATCGCGCATCCCTGGACTCCCTCCAAAAAATCTTTAGGTGAAACTGGGTGGCCAATGGTTCGCGTTAACAAAACATCGCCACCCAGAATACTCGTACCGAGGGTTAATTGATTTAACCCTCGACACACTGTTTCAACTTCAGGGAGTTCCGGCACCGATTAACGGGCGTCAGTTCCCTGGTTGGGATCGCCTTCTACCTTACCGCTACTACCGGCTTCAGGTTTAGCAGTCTTTTTGCTGCCTTTGGTAGCGTCGGTCCCGGTTTTGCGCGCCGCAGCCTTGGTTGCGGTGCCCCCTTTGCCAGCCCCAGCTTTTCCACCTTTGGGCGCTTCGACTTCCTGAACTTCGTTCATCCCGAAGTTGTTGGTGTTGACCCCGGCGTAGTTCACTTTGTCAAAGCGAACAATCACGGGATAGGTGATCCCGCTTTGGTCTACAGTGGCAACGGTGCCAACTTCTTGAAACCAGTAGGACTCTTTCCGCAGAATGCGAACTTTAGAACCACGTTGAACCATGTGTTTTTTTCCTTCTGATGAATTGAACGAAAAGTTTAAGGGGAATTGCTTCTCAGCGTACTACTCTAACGGGATACTCTGGAATGTTCCAATCTTTAAGTTTTATTAACTACTCGATCCAACGGACCCCGACAAAATGGGCGGAACGTCCCCACATATCTTGGGTGGGGGTGATTTCTTCGATCGCCAGATTATAGGGAATGGCCGTGGTGAGGTAGCGTTGAGCCAGGATGCCGAGATCTGGGGTCACCTGAGAGGCAGCGGTTGCCGCGACTCCTAAACCCAAGAGTTGGGAGATGGGGTCTCGGGGAAGGACCATCGTGATTCCAAAAGCTAACCCGGCGGTGATCAGCATTCCCACGGACAGGTTGGTGCCACAACGGGGATGAACTGCCAGGTCCCATTCTCCCCGGGTCAGGCGATCGTGGGCGACATGAACGGCACGACGGAGGTCAAGGAGGTTAACCTGGCCATAGAGATAAAATCCGCGATCGGTGGACATTCCCCCCAATCCATCGTTATCCAGCGATCGCCCCGCTTGGCTATTTTCGGGGGGCCTCTGACCGGAGGTTTCGCTCAATACCCAGACGGTGGCGTGTTCCAAGGCATGAACCTGACGCACGGCCAAAGTTTCTTTCAATCCGGGGATAAAGGCGAGTTGTTGCAGCAGTTCGGCATCTCCAGTCGGATGCGGCGCAAAATCAAAGGGAAATGGATTCGCCTGGGAAGAAGTAGCAGTCATGAGGTTAAGTCTCCAAGGAGTTAGGGTGGGTTTGGGTTGAGAAATATTTGGGTTGATTGGTCTTAATTTAACGAATTTGCCTACTCGTTGCCCATCCGGTAGGCGATCGGCTCTCCTCCCCGGACGCCAGTGTAGACCGACACCCGTTAACGGTGGGTCTACACGGACCAAGCCCGGGCTGTCGCTCCGGCTGCGCGACAGCGCTTAGGCGGGCTAGAAGAGAAAATAGATCTTTAACCACCGAATTTATGATTAGGGACCAGAAACCGGGTCTCTGTACCAAATCTGTAGTCATTAACAACAGCAACTAAGGGCCAGAAACCCGGTTTCTAACTCATGCGGTCCCGATGTCTTAGAGGCGATCGGTCTCTTTCTTGGGAATTTTTGTATAATCTATTAGGACTTACCGATCGCCCCCGATTTGTAGGGTTGATTCGCGAATCAACCCTACAAATCGGCTTCCCTCGTTCTACCAATCTCTGTCAGTCCTGAGCTATTCCCCTCATTCGAGGCAGTATATATACTATCCCGACTATCACAATTAAATGTGTGGATGAGTGGGAAATGTTTGATCTCACCTGCCAGTCCAACTTGGCGATCGCCTCTTTCAACACCGTCGCCGACTGTTGCAGCATCTGCTCTTCATTAGCCGTCCAAGCCAAATCCAACACCCAGGGTAAGCTCATCTAATTTGGTATAAATTGTACTTAAGACCAAGACAATCATAAGACCTCTTGCAAAATTCTTTAAGGGAACTCCAAAAAATAAAATCTCCACAACGTTCGTCGTGACTCCTCAACGGAGTAGCCCCGTCACTTTAGGGGCCTGCGCATTTACTCCGACAGATACCTTCTGGACAGTTCAACGTTTGGAGGATTTATATTTTGCAATCCCCTAAATGGGCCGAGGTTTTCGCTATATTTTATGGCCACCCGAACTAAGGATTGTATTCGCGAAAGAATCACAAATCAACCGCTATGAAGTGAATGCTTGAATACAACAAGCCTGCCCTGGACTAGGTTTCCTGATCGCGAACACCGACATATAGCAATTCCCGGACTCAATCTGTACAATTTAAAGCCCCTCGGATGTTCACAGGCCGCCGCAGGTTTGGGGCCGCCATCGCTGTACCCTACACAGATTCCAAGCGCTATATCAACGTCAAAGGGGATAAATAAATCTCCTGAGGACGGGGACCTAAGCTATTGGTCGCCAAGAAACTCCCAACTCTATACAGGTCCTACAGCAGCGGCGTTAAGGGAACTCCAAAAAATAAAATCTTCTATCAGAGATCCCCCTTTCCCCCCAAAAGAGAACGCCAGTCGGCTTTTTAGAATTTTGCAAAACTTCTAATGCCCCACTTTTTTTATGGAAATCCCTAAAAAGACAGAACCATACTTGTGGATATTGTCAAATGAAGTTCTTAGGTGGAGAGCGAGTCCAACTTCATCATATTGATGGAAATCAAGACAACTGGAAACCTAAGAACTTGACGGCAGTACATGAATCCTGTCATGATTATATCCACTCAAGCAAGCCAAATGGCTAGATTATCGGGAGCCGGATGCGGGGAAACTCGCAGGTCCGGTTCTAACAGGGAGGTGCGGGGTTTGATAGCCCCTATCGACCCTACCTAGATGATTGATATTCAATAGGAATATTTCCTTGACTCCCCGCTCCCTGGGGAAATTACTTGATTGGAAAGTGTATGGTGGGACCCCATGACCAACAATTCGATCCCCGAGTGGATGCTCCGGCTATTCAGCCACGTCGATAGCAAGAACACGGACGGCTTCGTGCAGTTCTTCACCCCTGACGGCTACTTCCGCTTCGGCAACAACCCGCCCGCGACTGGGCAGGCCGAGGTGTTCCAAGCCGTGGCGGGGTTCTTCGAGATGATCGACGGCATCCAGCACGACTTTCGCCAGGTGTACAAAGTCGGCGACACCGAGATCCTTGAGGGCTACGTGACCTACACCAAGACGGGCGGTCAGGTCTTGGACCCCATCCCGTTTTGCTGTGTGTTCCAGATGCGCGCAGACAAGATCTTCGGCTACCGGATCTACGTGGACGCGGCTCCCTTGTTTGCGGCCTGACTCCACCCACAAGCGCTCCCCACTCCCTGGGGAAATTAATTGATAGAAAGCTCAACGGTCTATTGCAGTCTGTGGCAGTCGTTCGCCCAATCAACCCCGTCAAAAACCCAACTTCTAGACCGCTGCTTGCTTCGTTTCTTGGCCGGTTATAGCGCGCCGTCGTTCCGATGTTGCTATGGGATTTCCATAAAAAAAGTGGGGCATTAGAAGTTTTGCAGAATTGGAAAAGCCGATTGGGGTTCTCTTTTGGGGTGAGGGCTGTACTAAGCTGTTCGGCATCTAAATTGGGAAGAAATTTCACCCACAATGCTGGGAGTGCGAGCATCTTGCTCGCTCTTGACCCTCCAGTTTGAATGCCGAACAGCTTATACACAGATGAGAACCGCTATAGAAGATTTTATTTTTTGGAGTTCCCTATAGCAGTCATGAGGTGCCGTTGTGGAAGAGGACGGCGACCCCCAACTGTTGGCGGCCCAAAGCGTCCTGCAGGAGAAGATATAAGTTATAAATCCTGCTAGGAATGCTATAGTATGGAGTTGTGCTTTTGGCGATCGCGACGCATTTCCTTGAGGAGAATCGCCTCTGCACCAATCGCGGCAAACTGAAATGGGTTACAGTTTCTCAGGCTAGTGGTGCGAGGCGAGGCTCCTGGCAGTGATTGAGTGGACTGCCTGACGAGGGCCTTTCTGTTTCTTCGGGACTGAGTTGGTGGAGCTATTGTGAATTTTTGAACCCGGGTGAATGGCAAAGGTTTGGGCCCACGAAGTGCGATCGCACTCTTTGCCGGTTGGACGGGTTCAGTTCTTTTCCCAATCAGCCGAACAACCAGCGCATTCCACCCATCGCACAGATCGCACCCTGACCCCCTGTGGTCGATCCCACTCTGCGCTTGTGATCGGTTTCCACCCTGTCCCTCTGCCAACGGTGGTTTGATCTTGCCCGATCGCCAATGCGGGACGGTGAGTTATTCTTCTTACAATCCCAAGTCCTTTCCCTATTGCTATCGTTGTCATTGGGTCAAGTTCAATTACTGCTTTATTCTGCTTTTTTCAGAAACCCTTTATTTTTCATGGGCAAAATAATGAGGGTTTAATTATCCTTAAAAGTATTTACATTTCGCCACAAAAACCCCGCAAAACTTTACCCGAAAAGCCTTCATTTGTGACTTGGATCACAGGAAAGCCGATTTTAAAGGTGGTAACTTAAACTCAGAGGTAAGTAAAAGCACTCAGCACTCCACTCGCATCAGCCCAATCGGGATGGGTTTCACGACATGACGCGGCGGACTGAAAACGACTCGGGAAGCGACGAGTGCCCATTTTGCCGAGGGTGACTTTGGGGGCGATCGCGCCCATCGCTCTCACTCACAACTGACCCACCACCTCCAAAACGGTTGCTCGAAAGCTGAGTTGTTAATCTAACTGATTTTCTTTAACATCCAAGTCAACGATCATAAAACAAGGATTAAGAAATCATCCAGTGAGCGGGGACGCTATCACAATTAGCCTTGGCCGGATTAAAGCACTAGAATACCGATGACCTTGAACAAATCTGTGCTCTGATTCCTACAGGTGCTTCTCCCAATTTCACGTTCTTGCTGACAGAACTTACACAGATTTTCCCAGCCTCACCTAAATGTAGGAGCGATTCGAGAATCGCCTCTACATTAGACCTCTTGCCAAATTCTAAAAAGCCCCCCAGTAAATAAACATTTATTCCGCTGGTTTCCCCCTTGGGAAGGGGGACGGGAGGGGGATAATCAGGGGGGAAAAGGAGGATCAATACTATAGCAATCCTGCAAGGATTGCTATATAGTTTTTATGCCAAAGTTTAGCCAAATCCTTAAAATATTCTGTAATTTTGAGAAGATATCCTCCCAAGAAAGATAGCATACAGAGCGTAGTGGACAAAGGCGCACCATGAATCTTTACTATCATCGGAAACTGTACGCGCTGTTATATCAACTAGGACTGTTCCCTGGAGGACATGGGTGCGAGGCAGTTGACTGTTTACGGCCTTATGCCGAGCAGTTGGCGCGTTGGTGGCATAACCAGGGGACTATTATTGAGAACGTGGGCAAAGCCTCAGACCGCGTGACCCTGGACCGCTTGGCAATCACCCTTCCAGTATCGCGGGTTTCCCATTTGATTAGTGGTCAATGGCAAAATGTGGGAGGAGAACCCGGGTTACCGCCGGATTTGATTGAGCGCCTCAACGGAGTGGCGGGAAACAATCCGAGAAAAGCGTTCTGGTGGTTATGGCGCTTTTATCCAGAATTTTTACTCGCACAACAAACTGATGCCCTGTTGTTTCCAGCCGATCGCCTCATCCCGGATTGTCCCCAGCATAGTTATTACAGCACGGTTTCTGCGCTTGCCGGTGCGATTCCCTCGGATTGGCAAGAAGAAACTGACCCCGACAAACATCCGTATCTGTTGTTGTTTACCTTCTGTCCGGTCCAGGAATTTATCAAATCCTCCCGCAAATTCTTAGATTTTTGGGCTGGTTCTTATCTACTTCATTACCTAAGTGCGAGATTGTGTTGGTTTATTGCGCGAGTGTATGGACCCGATGCCGTCATCACCCCATCCCTCTGGAGTCAGGAAATTATCGATGCACTCTTGGTTAAACAATATCCCGAATTTAGAACAACATTGGCGGGCCTGCAAGATGGTTCGGACCCGGTAACTCGATTTAAAGACAAAACCTCCACCAGTTTGAGTACCGCTGGATTTCCCAACGTCATTACCGCCATTGTTCCCGGGAAACAAGCGGCTGAGAATCTAGGAAATCATCTCTCCAAACATTTAAACACTTTATGGCGTCGAATGGCCTATCAGGTTCGAGATGAAATTCGTAGTTCTACCATCGCCTACTTGAACAATCCGACTTCTCGAACAGATTTAGATAATTTATGCGATCAACTCGCTCAGGTGGAAGGGGTAGTATCCAATTCAGAACCTAATCCGAATCAACAGGAATTAGAACGGTGGAAACAACAGCCTCTTTGGGAATGGAAGCATCTGTGGAATGCCCAAATTTATCACAGTTGGGAACCCTACTGGACTGCGGTTCCTTTGGGTAATCCCGAAAATCCATTAGAGATTTATTCGCCTCCACCCGCCCATTTTGACGGCCAATGGATTAAGCACCAGGAAACCGTTGCACCGTCCCGTCCTGACCAACCGACCCCCATGCCAGTGGAAGATGAACTGTATGAATGGCTGAATGTGGGGACTTGGTGGGGGAATGTCCAAAGCCGTTTGGCCCAAGGCATTCAAGGGTTCAAGAATACGCGAGTATGGCAGGTTTCTCCCGCACCTGGAGAGCGATCGACCCTATCGGGACAATTGAGCGCATTGCATCCGAGTTTAAGGTATCAAATCCATCAATCACCCCAGGGCCATATTTCGGATTTCCGGGAAGGTGCGGGGGTCGCTTCCGGTTCCATGCAGTTGTTCTGGCAGTTGATGAGTTTAGTTTATCCTGGATTATTTAACGGGTCTGAAAAACTCAATGCTTTAGAGTTGACCAAACGGATGGCCTGGGTTTATGGGGGAGTTGCTCAATCTTTAGGGATTGATTTAAATATTCACCAGCAGCAGGGTAGCCGCCAAAACTTCGATTATGAAAGTTTTATTCGTTTCCCGAACTTGAGTTCGATTGCAGCGGCTCGGTTTGCTGAAAACAATCCTCAGAAAATCGAAGATTATTGGCATAAGTTGACAGACTTGCTTTTAACAAATTCTTCAACATTTGATGCTGATAATTTGAATAGATTTGAGGCCAAGACTCGCCGCCCATTTCAAATTAAAAATGCCGACTTGAAGCTGAACAGCTTGCCCATGCCGGGTAATGGCTACAACGGCGTGATGTTTTCCAGCAAATGGTTGGCGGATGATATGGGGTTGAAGGAACCTGGAACCGATTCATCTGCCAAGCTCACTGCCTTACGACAAGCGGTGTCCCAAGCGCATCACGACTGCAACTTTGGGGACAGTTCTCCAGGGGATTGGTGGGCGATTGTGGCGGCGGATGGGGACAACATGGGAAAATATGTTTCGGGACGTAAACTGGAGTTGTATCAAGAGTATATCGATAGGGGGGCGATCGCCTCCCCACCTCCAGCAGGATTTGATAAGCTCCTCGAAACCCGGAAACGGATGGGTCCGGCAACTCACATTGGACTGAATCGCGCTTTGCTAGATTTTTCCAATCGGATTGTGCCCTATCTCACGGAAAAACGCTTTTGTGGTAAAGTCGTGTATAGCGGTGGAGATGATGTGCTGGCGGTGTTTCCGTTAGCCGATGTTCTACAATTTTTGCGATCGCTCCGGGCTGCTTGGTCCGGTGCAGAAGACCCCGGTGAAGACTTTGACAGCAATGGCGGTTACTGGCATCCTCGCCAACCCCTCCCCGGATTACCCAATCGTCCCCTGTTTACAATGGGTCAAACAGCCACCCTCAGTGCTGGAATCGTCATCGCCCACAAAAGCGTTCCCTTACCTACGGTACTCGAATCCCTCTGGAGTGCCGAAGAAGACCGGGCCAAAAAAATGCAAGGCACTTCAAAGATTCCGGTGAAAGATGGGTTATGTTTTCGCGTAATCTATGGCAGTGGAAATGTCCTAGAAGCCTCCATGAAAGGCCAGTTTTTAGAACAACCCTGGTGGGATTTTATTTGCAGCGGAACGGCCACGGATAAACTCTCTCCAGTCTTATATCGTTTAGCCGAAAAGTTGCCCATCCATAGTTGTTTAACCCCTCATAGTCAACTCATCTCTAAAGCAGCCAAAGTGATTGTTAATTCCCGCGACCAACAACTGGAAGACTATCAGCTAACAGCACTGGAAGACTGGCTCAATGCCTGGGAAGAATGGGCTTATGCAGTAGACACTCAGTGGCAGCAAAAAATTCAATCTAAGCCGGAAACCGCCAAACCCGTTGGATGTACGGTGCAAGATTTAGCGAGTTTATTACGGTTCAGTGCATTTTTGCTCGACAAGACCGCTTCCTAATCACCCCAATTTTGGAATAAAATCATGCAGTGGTATCAAATTGAACCTTTAGATTTACTAATGTTTCGTGAGTCCAAACCCTTCAGTCCCGGGGAAAGTTCTTGGGCCAAAGGGTTGTTCCCCCCGTTACCGACTCCAGTGTTTCAAGCTCTACGGAGTGTCCCAGGGGTTGACCCCAAACCTAATGAAAAATCTAAGGTGAAACGTTCCTCAATACCTGAAAAAAATATGCAGTTTTGGGGTCCGTTTTTGATGGATGATAAAGACCAAGTTTGGCTACCAACTCCCAAGGATTTAGTGGCGCTTAAACGAAAAACTTCAAATTTAGATAACGAGGAGCAGAACGAGGACAACGAGAACGATGACGAAGGAGAAGACTGGACCTCAGTCACTCGCCTTGTTCCTCACTCAGAACAAACGGATTGGAAGTATATTAGTTTTCCCAAGAATCATCTCAAACCCCTAGTTTCCCCTCAATTAGATAATAAAGAATTCGAGGGTCCTCCTCCCTACCGAGAGTATGATGTAGTTCTAGGGCCTCTCAAACCTTGGATGAAATTAACGGCCTTGGTAAAATATCTCGAAGGGGAATTACCGACCAATCCCAAGGATTTTACCGATGACCCTTGGGGAGTCCAGGTTTTGCCTCATATTAAAATGGAAGCAGGCACTCGCCAAGTTAGCGATCGCGAAGGATATTTTACGGAAGTTGCCATCCGGTTAAAACCCGGTTGGAAATTTATCGCCGCCCTCAATCCACAGATTTCAGAGATTCCCCCAACTGGTGTGGTTCGTTTAGGCGGGGAAGGACATCGGGCTTTGGTTTCTGCTATCGACTTTCCAGGCGGCTGGCAACAACTAGAACGCTTTATTACTCCTAATTCTGAGTCATCTATCGCTTATTTGCTCACGCCGGGATTAGCCCGTAGCGAAGGGGAAAAGTCTCATCAACTTGTTTATAGCGCTTATCCAGAAGCCTGGAAAGATATTTTGCTGGGATGCGCGACCTCTCGTCCTTTACTATGGGGTGGCATTTCTTCCATCCAACGGCCCAAACTAAAGGATACTAGACAAACTGAAAATAAGCCCTGGCAATTTTCTTTGCTACCACAACGGGCTTTTGTCCCCCCTGGAACGGTGTATTTGTTCCAAGAAGTACCCTCGGATGATTCACTCAAAGAACGTCCGTCAGATTATCGGCTTCTTCCACAATTAGAAAGTCCTAGTAATTGGTTGGACACTTTTAAAAACCTAAATTATGGACTCTTGTTATGGGGGAAGCGATTATTTTAGTTGAGTCTATAGCAGTCCTAAATGATTTATAACATCTTCTTCTCCCCTCTCCCCCCCCTTTCAAAGGGGGGTAGGGGGGATGGAGAGGGGTTGGGGGCCGCCATCGTCTTCCACAACTGCTGCAAGGATTGCTATAGTTAACACTAAGGGTTGATAGGTTTTTGTACTGCTCCTGAAATCACCATGAAATTTCCCGAAGTTACCATTGAGACTTACCCTTCATTCCTGTATTTCATCTATCCTTTTTCATTTGACGTTAACTCATTTGAAAGCCGAATCAAGTGGATTGAAGCCCACCAGTTTCCCAACCGCAATTTTAAGACTTGGTTGCCTCAAAAGTTAGTCACTGATGATTGGCTCGTTCATGTGGCCGATTATCTCAATCCCGCCAAAGAGAGTCAACGGACTCCTACGGCTCAATTTTGGGAGATGAATAATGCCCTCGATAGCACGTTAGGATTCCTAGATGCTGAATGGCAACTAATAACTCCCCAAGGACCGATTAAGTTTGGGTTTGGTGAAAAACCAGGAGAAGGCAAGCGGACGGTACAATTAGCTCTATTTAAAGTGGGAGTCGGGTTTTTAAGTTTGAGGGTTCAACCGCTTTCTCCTGATTCTAAAGACTGGTTCAACTTTCTGCATTATTTTCGGTTTATGCGAGGTCAGCGGGGAACCTGCTTGCAAGCCCAAAAAGCTACCTGGAACCCGCAATTTAAGAAAAAAAACCTGGATATTTTCTTTCCCGAAGTAGCTGGAGGAAAATCAGTTTACACCGGGACTCCGACCATTAGTATGCTAATTGAAGCGTTGCTAGGATCTGGTGGGGTTCCCTATCATATTGAACCTTGGTGGGAGGAAATTTTTGTATGCGGTCAACTAATTCCGTTTGCGGCAATTTTTGCCCAGGGATTGACGGAGGAAACTATTCCTTTGATGTTGTATAACTTGCAAAATTTCTTTCATGAAGGACAAGGAAAGTACCCGTCTGTCCAAGATTTGGACCCAGATTGTCAACCCTGGTTGCCTTATATTGAGCGGATGTGGTGGATTTTTACGTTAGAAGGCGGGGTCTTCTTATCGGCTAATCCACCGAATGAAAAGTTTTTCCGGGAAACACTCCCCAATCATATCCGGGATTTGTATTTTTTGTTGTTTCGGCTGGTGTTGCATCAACGATTTACTTTGATGATGTTGTCCCATTGGGTCGCGCAACGGTGGGTGATGGGTGCAAATCATCGCGATCGCATCTACATTTTTGAGGAAATTCGAGATTTGCTGCTCCTATTTACCGCCCGAGGCTACTTTAGCCAAGTGGTCCAACGGGAACATCCTCACCGCTACTATTGCAAATGGCAGGAAGTTTTTCAACTGGAACAATTATATGCCGAAGTGGGAGATGAAGTCCGGGATTTACATGATTACGTTCAAACTCAACAAAATCAACGCTTACAACGGACGATTGAAATTTTGGGGGTGGCGATCGGTGCCGGGGGGATTGCCGCTTCTAGCATTTCCGGTCATATCGAACAACCGTTACCCTGGGAACCCGCGTTTTTAGCCGCACTCCATCCAGGACTCAAAGCCTTGGCATTTAGTCTAATAATCGGTGCATTTTTTGCGTTTCTTGCCTGGGTGTGGACGGGAATTTTTGGCGGGTTGTTTCCTCGTCTGCCCCAGTTTAACAAACTCAGAAAGTTCTAATTTTAGAAAAAGTTCACCCAAGTATTGTCTACTCTATCACAAAATCATGAGCTTACTTTTAGCAAATATTGGCACTTCGGACTTAGCGATTAGATTTACTGGACCCGAAGGACAAGATTATTACCTGCCTATCGACTTTTTGAGTGAACCCAATTTATCCCAAGAATTAAATGCCCTACCAGCCGATTTGCAGAGAATTTGGAATGACCAGAAAACTGTCATTGATGAGTTTTTCTATACCGAACTAGGTTTTTCTAAATCTGTAAAACGGAACAGCCGGTCTCTAACGGCTAAATTGCTACAACACTATCGTTTAGACCCGTCAAAGTGGCACGATCGCTTGGCGTTTGTCCGGATATTAGGAGTGTTGCAAAAAGCGGCAGCCACGGAGCCTCGTATCAGCAAAGCCTATATTTTTATCACCAACCAGCAAACTCGCCAAAACCGAAATGGACATAACAAAGACACGATTTATTTAGTTCGCTTATTGCAAAACTGGCTGCGCTATGATTCTCGGCAACCTCAGCCCCAATTTGCTAATTTTCCTAAGTTGGTCCCGGTCAGAATTTCCTCCGCTGATAACCCCAGCGACTTAGAAGTAATGCTGCGGGTTTATGAACAAAAAATTGCTAATATTATCCAAGCAGAACAGTTTAGTCCCTCTGCGGATATTGTGTTGGTCAGCATTAAGGGGGGAACGCCACAAATGGGGACGGCACTGCAATTACAAGCAATCGATTCTGGCTTGAACAATATTATATTTGTCGATCCACAACTTTCGCTTCATTCTGTCCTGCAAGGGCAACCGTCTCAATGCAAGTTAACCCTTTACTGGCGACATCTACGTTCGCATAAATATCGGAGCATTCGACGGCTTCTTGAACGGTGGGATTTTGATGGTGCAATTTCTATTTTAGAGGATTGGCAAAACAGCCTGAATTTGCTTCCTGCTGAAGTTAGGAGTTTGGTAAATTTGTCTGAATTGGAGACGAGTTCTAACTTGGCGATCGCTGCACTCAAAGTAGGGTTATGTCTATTCAACTTTGACCGCCAAGGGGCTGAGACGATTTTACGCAACTCTTCTTCAGAACTTTCTAGTCTTTCTCATCTGACCCAGACTTATCAAAGTTGGCTTAATTTATATGCGCATTGTCAAATCTATTGGCAACTCAATCAAGTGGCTAATTTTTTATGGTGTTTGAGTTCGTTCTGGGAAGATGTGGTCAATTATTTAGTCATCGCCCTAGGCGGAGAGCAATATTTTCTGCCGGAAGCTACTCCGGGAGTTCTTGAGAATTGGAACTTAGACCCCAGCAAAATAGAGTCCGATATTTGGAAGATCTTAATTAAACATGACAGTAAACTCAAAAAATGGAATTTTAGTAAAGATGGCAATTTTAGTTTGAATATGCGGCGCTTTACCAAACGATATTTAGCGGAAGCGATTGTCCGGCATAATCAGGGAAATATCCAAGAATGGGAGAAGATTGAACAGGGGTTAAAACAATTAAATTATTGGGTAGAAAAGCGAAATGACTTGATTCATCGCATCAAAGGGGCTTCTCAACAAACTATGCACGAAATGCTGGCAGCCGACCGGAAATTAAATCTGAAAGAAGCGCAAATTGCCTCGGAAGTAGACCTGATTTTGGAAACCATGCAAACCCTCTGCTCATCGGTTTTTCGTCTACTTAATCAACCTCCTTTTCCTGGAGTTGACTCTAATTTGAATGGGGTGTATTATCTCTATTCAGAGATTGTTTACTGGGTAAACCAGCAACTTCATGAGTAAAGCTAAACTGATAATTTAGAGACGAGGATTATCTTACTCATTAGGGAGGTCGGACTGAGATAGTCCTCTCCCTTGACTTTTGGACGACAGTCATGACCAATGTTGTTGGAGAGGACTTTTTGAGGCTGACAAGAGTACGTTTTTCCCCTTAACTAGACCTCCAGTCCCCTCCCCGATGTCTTGGGGAGGGGACCGGAAATAAAAAACCTACTCTTGTCAGCCTTTGAGGGGTCCCTCTGCCAGGGCAAGCTCATCTAATTTGGTATAAATTGTACTTGACAACAAGGCAATCATA
>CAYUEH010000077.1:0-13968 GCA_964442465.1 uncultured Laspinema sp.
ACCCAGTTGGGGGACTCGTTTCGCAATAAATAGGGACTGTATCCTAGGGTTGCCATGAACTCTCGTAACTGTTTTTCATCGGTTCCCATTTTGTTTAAGGCAAAGCGATTAATTTCGGCGATGATGTAGGGGACTTGATAGGTGGCAAGAGTTTGTAAGGAACCCTGTAAAATTTGATGTTCCGCACCTTCTGTGTCAATTTTAATCAGTTTTACCCCCGTTAATCCTTTGTCTCGGACAACTTCATCCAGGGTTGTCATGGGTAGAGTGGAAGTTTGCCGGTGACTGCGGCTAATTTTATTAAATTCATGTAATCCCACATCCCATAAGGCGTGTCCCCCATCATTATCGGCGTTATAAAAGAATTCTACAGGTTTCGTTTCTGAACCCAAGACAGTGGGAATTACCTGCATTTGGGGGAACTGATTTAAGGTAATATGGTCTTGAATCCAGTTGATATTAGTTTTATCCGGTTCAATGCTAATGACTCTGCCGCTTTCACCAACTAAAATTGCGGCGAGGAGGGAGTAATAGCCAATATGTGCGCCAATATCAATAAAGGTATCCCCGGGTTTTAACACCCGTTCTAAAAATTTAGACTCTTCCGGTTCATAGAATTTCCCCTGGGAAAAGTAGTGCCACATAATTTTTTGGCTGTATTTATCAATATCCAAATTTAGGCGCAATTTGTGATACTCCTGATTCAGTCTGACTAACAGATTAACGGGTTTTTTCTGGGAAGATTCGGGGAGAGTTTGAGTCATGGATTAAAGGGTAGAGGCAGGATTGACAGGAGGAGTAAATAATACCAAATCCCAGGTATCAAAAGTGGTTTTTCTTAGCCCGCGCAGGCGGGCTTCGTTCGTGTAGCCCCACCCTTTAGGGTGCGGGTTTTCTACAAATCAGTTTACAGAATTTCCCCCAGAATTTCTAGGAGGCGATTAACTTGGTTTTCCCATGTCCATTGTTGCATGAATTGGGCAGCAATAATGCCTTTTTGTTGAGCAGTTTCACGATTTTGATAGATAGTTTCTAGGGTTTCGATAATTTCCTCAATGTCCGATTCTCCCCAGCCCTCTACTCCGATAAATTGCGGGGTAGGTTGGACGGTTTTCTGAGTTTTCAAGGGATAGCAATGATTGGGGTCAATCAAATCTAAATGTCCAGTATTAGCGGATAAAATCGTAGGAATTCCGCAAGCCATTGTTTCCATTGCTACGAGGTTGGTTCCCCCTTCGCAACGATTGGTAAACAGGGCGCAGTCGGCTTCTCGGATGATTTGCGGCATCAGATAATTGGGAATTGCGCCAATATCGATAAAAGAGTCAGGATTTAACCCATTTTTGAGTAGCCAATCAGTAATATTTAAGCGTTTATCTGCCCCAATTTGCGGCAGTCCTTTGACATGACCCGTGGTTTCGAGTCCGCGCATGAATTGGGGCCAAAAGTTATGCCATGCGGTGAGGAGTAAGGCTTCGGGGTGACGTTTTTGGAAGGCTTTAAAGGCGGCGATGACGATATCTTGCCCTTTGCGATATTCTAGTTTGCCGCCGCTGAAGATGACGAAGCGATCGCCAAATAAATTAGACTTAGGGGCGGGATGAAACAAGGTGGGGTCAATCCCTTGGGGTAATGCCTGAACTGTGGTGATTCCCTGACTTTTGAGAACTTCGGCATTCCAATTTGAACCAGCCACAATTAACAAATAGTTCTCGGCTAATTGGCGTTTTTCTGGGGTGAAATTCGTATCTTCAAAGAAGATTAAGCCGATATTCTGTTTGCCGCTAAGTTGTTGGGTGGTGGCAACACTGATAAAGTTGTTGCCGAGGGCATGAAGGACGGGAAAATCACACCATATCGGTTTGCCGGGGTTTTGATTCCGCAATTGTTCTAAATTTTGATAGCGATCGCAAGCAGGTTGGAGTTGCGATCGCACCAACGGATTCACCACCCCACTGGTATCCGGTGGCAGCAATAACATCGGTTCATATCCCGGGTTTTTTTGCAGTTGCAGGGTGAGGTTTGTCCCATAAATCCCCCACCCAGTCATCTGATTTAGGGGCCATGCAAGGCCCAATCTCAAGGGTTTCTGAGGGGTTTTAGAAACGGGTTGGGTGCGATCGCCAATTGATTCAGTCCTCATCGATTTTGGGTTCATCTTGACTTCACTTTCTAACCATGTTTTCCCGGGCAAAGATGGGTTTTGTTCCGGTAGTCCCACCTTTGCAGACTTCTCCACCGTTTGCCGCAATTCTTGGGCAATGCGATCGCCCACTTCCTGCCAGTTTCCCGGTTGGGTTTGGCGAAACAGGCGCAGGGTTGGATACCAAGGGGAATCACTGCGATCGCGCATCCACCGCCAATCCGGGGCAAAAGGTAGCAACACCCAAACGGGTTTGCCCAAGGCACCCGCTAAATGGGCGACGGCAGTATCAATGGTGATGACGAGATCTAATTGGGCGATCGCCCCGGCAGTATCCGCAAAATCCTCCAATTGCGGGGCTAAATCCGTGAGAGTCGCCGGGGGATTCTCTAAAAATTGTCCTTTTTGGAGACTATATAACCTCACTCCGGGAATCTCCCCGAGGGGTAACAAGTAGTCTACGGGACAGGATCGATTGCGTTGATTCCCATACCGGGAACTGCCTGCCCACACCATGCCTACTTTAAAGTGAGGACTTTCCAGGATAATCGAGGGCGGATTGGGAGGCGTTAAATAAGGCACAGTGGCGGGAATGGTATCTAAAGTTGTCCCCAGCAGGTAGGGCAAACTCATCAAGGATGCGGTGATATCAAAAGGCGGTAACGCTTCTCCGGTGGGAATCAGGCGATCGCAAGGTAGGGTTGAGAATAATTGGATTAGGGATTCTGGACATTGCAAGATGACTCGTCCCCCCCGTTGGGCGACTTGGGGGAGGTAGCGAATAAATTGAATACTGTCTCCAAATCCTAATTCTGTATAAAGTAGCAAAGTTCTGCCGGAAAAATCGCTGCCATCCCAGGAGGGTAGCAAGGAGGGGTGAGATGTTTCATCTTGTCGGTGGTTGCGCCATTCGTATTCCGCAAATCCTCGGGAATAGTCCCCTGTCATTAATAAAGCAAAGCCGAGATTTGTATGAGTATCCGCATCATCCGGGGCAATTGTTAATGCCGTTTCATACTGAGCGATCGCCTCCTCGGGTTGATTGTTTTCTAGGTAAGTGTTCCCTAAATTAAAATAGGCGTTGAGATAATTCGGGTTGAGGGCGATCGCCTGGTGATATTGGGCAATTGCTGCCTCGGGTTGATGCTGTTGTTTCAGGAAATTACCCAAATTATAATAGGCTTCCGCAGAGTTGGGATAACGGGCAATCATTTGCTGCAATTGTTCTAGGTTCTCCTGATTTTCCTCTCCTACATTGAGGGGGGAATTGGAGAAATTAGCCACGGTTTGCTGCAATGCTTCAGCAATGCGATCGCCCACTTCCTGCCAGTCTCCCGGTTGTTTTTGCCGGAATAATCGCAGACTTGGATACCAAGGAGAATCGGAACCCTCCAGTCCCCAACGCCAATCGGGAGTATAAGCTAATAATAGCCAAGTCGGTTTACCCATCGCCCCGGCTAAATGGGCAATGGCGGTATCTACTGTAATAATTAAGTCTAATTTGGAGATTGCTGTAGCAGTGTCAGCAAAATCCTGGAGTGATGGTCCTAAATCCTGCAAAGGTAAGTTTTTCCCTTGCCAAGTTTCCCCCGCTTGTCCTTTTTGAAGACTATAAAATTGTACCCCAGGAACCGTTAAGAAATCTTGGAAAACATCTAGGGAACAGGACCGCTTATAATCCCTGTGGTGTTTGGGATTTCCTGCCCAGACAATCCCCACTTTAAACTGTGCCGATTGAATCGGTAGTTGCCGGGAATGGGGAGGCTGAATATAAGGAAGGGTAGCGGGAATTGTGGGTAAAGTTGTGCCGAAAATTCGCGGCAAACTCATCAGGGGAATCCAACTTTCAAAGGGTTCTAACTCCTCTGGATTGGAACTAATTGCCTCAATACCCGGAACTGTTTTTAAGACAGAAACCAGGGGTGAAGCAACTAAGGCAACAACCCGGATACCCTGTTGGGCAAGTAACGGGGCATAGCGGATAAACTGGAGGGTATCCCCTAATCCTTGTTCCCCATATAATAGGAGTGTCTTCCCGGTTAAATCCCCACCCTCCCACCGAGGAACTTCAAAGTGAGGCGGGGCGGGGTATCCTTTGACGCGCCACCGCCATTCGTATTCGGCAAAACCTCCGGGCAAGTTTCCGGCAATGAGGAGACTGAGGGCGAGGTTGAGATGTGCTTCGGCAGAGTTGGGCTGAATTTCGAGGGCGCGGTGATAGGTGGCGATCGCCGCTGTGATGTGATGTTGTTCTTGTAAAGCGTTTCCCAGGTTAATTTGGGCATCAATATACTGGGAATCCAAAGTAATCGCCCGCTGAAAACAAGCCATTGCCTCGGTAATTCTGCCTGCTTTAAGGAACAGATTCCCCAATGTGTTATGGGCTTCTGTATAATTGGGGTCAAGGGTAGTCGCCTGCTGGATGTGGGCGACTGCCTCTGTCACATTCCCCACTTGTTGGAGGGCATTTCCCAGATGGTAATACGCTTGACTATGATGGGCATCCAGGGCGATGACTTGGCGATAGTGGGCGATCGCTTCGGGGAAATTTCCCTCGTCAGACAAGGCATTTCCCAGATTATAATGGGCAGGCAGACAGCAGGAATCCACGGCGACTGCTTGTGCTAAATAGGAAATCGCCTCACTGGTTTTGCCCAAACTGCGTAAGGCTGCCCCCAGATTGATATAGGCAGGGAGATAGCGCGCATCGGCAACGATCGCTTGTTTGTAATACCCCACGGCGGTATTAATTTTTCCCCCTTGATGGGCGATCGCCCCTAACAGTTGCCACCCTTGCGCCTGATTGGGATATTGACGCAACAACACCCGACAACGGCGTTGAGCATCGGCAAAGTTACCCGCTTCGTAATCCTGGCGGGCGAGGGCAAATTCTGGGCTGATTGTCTCGGGTTCCGGTAAGACAACCCGCGTCGCCAACACCTCGGTTAAACTCTGTGCTACTTCATCAAATACCCCTTGCCAATCCCCCCGTTCCTCTTGCCGAAACAGGCGCAGGGTTGGATACCAAGGGGAATCACTGCGGTTGAGCATCCATCGCCAATCCGGCGCATAGCTTAACACCACCCAGACGGATTTACCCAAGGCACCGGCTAAATGTGCCACTGAAGTATCCACCGTAATCACTAAATCTAATTGAGCGATCACTGCGGCAGTATCAGCTAAATCCTGCAAATACGGGGCTAAATCTTCAATCGGGAGATTTTGCTGGCGAATGCGGGTTTCTTCCTGCCCTTTTTGGAGACTATACCACTTAATGCCGGGAATATTCAGCAGGGGGAGAAAATAGGGCAAGGGACAGGAACGAGTGCGATCGCCTTTATGTTGCGGATTCCCCGCCCAGACGATGCCCACTTTGAATCCCGGTGCATCTAAGATAACCGGGGCTAAATGGGTGGGGGTGAGATAGGGAACTTCCCCGGGGATAGTTGCTAAGGTAGTTCCCAGGATGTGAGGCAAACTCAACAGGGGAATCCACACATCAATCGGGGCTAATTCGGACCAATAGGCACTGACGCGACTGATGCCCGGAACGCCTTCAAATAAGCGCACCAAGGGTGGGTTAACCAAGGCAACGACTCGCCCCCCGCGTTGGACGAGCAAGGCGGCGTAGCGGATGAATTGGATACAATCTCCCAATCCTTGCTCGGCATGAAGTAAAATCGTCTTCCCTTGAAGATCGGAACCGTCCCAAAATGGCGCAGGAATGGGGGGTAAATCCGGTGCCGCTTTCACCCGCCATCGCCATTCATAGTCCCGAAATCCCTGGCGTAAGTCACCTTGGATGAGTAAGGCAATTCCCCGGTTATTATGGGCTTCGGAGTAATCCGGTTGTAGACGCAGGGCGTTGTCATAGCAGGCGATCGCCTCCTCGACTCGTCCCAAGTCATGCAGTACCAACCCTAAATTATTGTATCCTTGGGCATAGTTGGGATTCAAGGTAATTGCCTGTTCAAAGTAAGGAATGGCGGTTTCTAATTCCCCCAACTCGTGCAATACCATGCCCAGATTATTATACCCCTCCACATGATTCGGTTGCAAGACAATCACCCGCTCAAACTGGGCGATCGCTGCTTCCCGATTTCCCAGTTCCCACAGGGCATTTCCTAAGTTATAATGCAACCCCACTTCGGGCGGGGCATAAGGTAACGCTTGCTGATAACAAGCCAGGGCTTCTTGGCAGTTTCCCTGATTTTTCAGAATCATTCCCAAATTCGTTAAAGCCACCGGATGGTTCGGCATCTGTTCCAACACTTGCCGATAGAACCGTTCCGCTGTTGTTAACTCCCCACTCTGATGGGCAAGAATCCCGCGTCCTATTTTTGCTTTTAATTTGTCGGGGATTTTGGCTGAATTTTCCGTCCCATCCAAGGTTTCAATTAAGGCTTGTTTCACTGCCTCAAAGACACTCTGCCAATCCCCGGGCTTGCTTTGGCGAAATAGCCGCAGGGTGGGATACCAAGGCGAATCGGGGCGATGCAGCAACCACCGCCAATCCGGTGCAAAGGGCAGCAATACCCAAGCGGGTTTTCCTAATGCCCCGGCTAAATGCGCCACTGCTGTATCTACGGTAATAATCAAGTCTAATTCCGCCATGATTTCAGCGGTATCCCTAAAATGATTCAATTGAGGAGCCAAATCTTGAATCGGAAGTTGATGGGGGATTTTAGCTAATTCATTAGCGTCTTTTTGTAAGCTATAGAAGCCAATTTTAGAGTGTTTAAATTTCTCTAATAATTGGATAAAATAAGAGAAGGAACAAGAACGTTTTATGGCGGTGGGATTCTCCTGATTTGCCGCCCAAACTATTCCTATTTTGAAAGAGGGAGAAGGGATGATATTCTTCGAGGGAACATTCAGAAGAGATCCCCCCCAACCCCCCTTCTTAAGGGGGGAGTTAGAGGGATTTTGGTCGTTGTTTGCTAAAGATCCATCACCCTGCGCAGGCGGGCTTTGTTCGGATAGCCCCAATCTGGAAGGGTGAGGGGGACGCACCATCAGATAGGGAATCTCACGGGGAATGGTTTCTAACGTTGTGCCAAAAATTCGCGGTAAACTCATCAAGGGGGCATGAACATCAAACGCCGGTAACGGTTCATCCCTCAGAACCAGGAGATCCACCCCTTCTAGCTGTTGCAACAGGGGAAACAAGGGGGGATAACATTCCAGGATTACGCGCCCGCCCTGGGCGGCGACAAGGGGAATATAGCGGATAAATTGGAGGGTATCTCCGAGTCCCTGTTCACTATGAAGGAGAATTGTGCGCCCGGTGAGGGGGGAACCGTCCCATAGAGGTTGGGGAAATGGGCGGGGTTGGAGGGTTTCGGTTTGCCACCGCCATTCATATTGAATGAATCCCTGGGGGTAATCCCCGGAGATGAGGAGGGAGAGGGCGCGATTCCAATGGTAGATGACGGTGTGAGGTTCGATCGCGATCGCCCGATCATAACAAGCAATCGCCTCCGCTAACTCCCCATAATCATGTAACGCCACCCCGAGGTTATAGTGAAATTCGGCTGAATCAGGACAGCGATCGCAGACTTGCCGATACTGGGTAATTGCTGCTTCTAAGTCTCCTGCTTCTTTCAAGGCATTACCGAGATTCGTCTGAATTTGCAAATCCTGCGGATCCAAGGCAAGGGCTTGGTGATATTGAGCGATCGCCTCTTGAATTTCTCCCCGTTCTAAGTGCAAATTGCCTAAATTATAGCAGGCTTTGGTATAATTAGGCCGCAGAGTAATCGCTTGGTAGTAATGGGCGATCGCCTCTACCTGTTGTCCCTGTAACTTCAGGGAATTTGCCAAATTGTAATGGAACTCCGGCACATTCGGATGGAATTTTACCCCTTGCTGATACCAAAAAATTGCCCCGAGATTGTCTCCCTCTTGGGCGGCGATCGTTCCCAACAGGTTCAATGCCAGCAGGTGTTCCGGTTCCCGATGCAGAATTTCCCGACAGAGGGTTTGTGCCCGGGCAAAATTCCCGGTTTCGCACTGGTTTTGAGCCATTTCCCAACATTGCGAAACAGACAGTTGTGAGTAAGGGTTCGCGGATTGATTCACGTCCATGATTTAAAGGCTATCGGGGAGGGTGATGAGCTAAATTTACGCCAACAGACAAGCCACGGGAAACATGATATATTCTAGGAAAAACAGTTTCCAGATAAATTGATAGCAAGCGGCGATCGCCACTTTATCCTCTAAATCCACCTGGCGACTGCGCCACCATAACCCCATCAATGCAACGCTATGGGCGATCGCCAAGACGAAGGGATTGACTTGAGGGAGCCACAGAAACCCAGCTACACTGGTCCCAATATAACAGATCGCGATTACCCATCGGGCTAAATCGAAGACAGTCCGCGCTCCCAAATGCAGGGTCCATGTGTTAATTTGATAAAGGCGATCGCCTTCCATATCGGGAATATCTTTAAAAATGGCGATCGCAAAGGTAAAGCCCAACACAAACAGCGTCAGCGCCCATACCGAGGGGGGAATCATCGCCACCCCCTCCCCTTGCATTACCCATTGATAATGTAAAAACAAGCCTAAATTAACAATAATCCCGCGCACGGTGAAAATGCAAAAAGACGCCCAAAAGGGAAAGCGTTTTAACCGGATGGGCGGCAACGAATACACCGTTCCCAATCCTAAACTAATGAGTACCGTTCCCAATAACCACGGTCCTTGTAACACCGCTAATGCCACGGCTAAAATGCCCGTAATCCCTACAATAATCAGCCCTTGCTTGCGGGAAAATTCACCGGCGGCAACGGGTAATTCTGGTTTATTAATTTGGTCAATTTCAATATCAAAAAGTTGGTTTAATCCAACAATATAAACATTTCCACACAGACAAGCAAACCCAGTTCCGAATAAGGGCAAGAGGGCTTTCCAAGTCAGACTATCCCCAGAGAAAGCCCAGGCGATCGCAAACAAACCAATGGCACTCAAACTGGTGCCAATAATCGTATGGGGACGGGTAAATTTCCAGAACGAATAGAGCCAAGGGGCATATTTCTGGACCACATTCATTTCAGCCGGTTGAGAAACCGCCGGAGGAGAGGGAGAAAGTTGGCTCATAATCTAGTTTAAAATAGACTCACCACAACAGCAAAGACAGAAAAAACGCTCAAGAAAAGTTAGGATTTCGTCCCACAGAGTACCCCATACCGGATTAACCCTTGCTTGTATCCATCGCGCATCAGTCCTAGAGCCAGCGCCCCTTGAATCGTTTGCCAACCGGAGAATAATAATCCCAAAAGGGCTGAGGGGTCAAAGGCAGAATCAATGACAAAATCCCAAAACGGAGCTACCGCTTCGGACCAATCGGCCACCTGAATTCCTTGGAATCCAATTTCTCGGGCAATTGTCTCATATTCGGGTAAAGAAATCACGTAGGGCAAGTAATAAACCTTGTAAATTTCCATTAATTGATGCCGTTCGCGATCGCTCAGGGGGGCATTCGGGGGGGCAACGGGACGATGACACCAAGTTGCCATCATCAACGCGCCTCCAGGTGCCAACACCCGATAACATTCTTGTAAAAACTTCTTTTTATCCGGCATATGTTCGCCACTTTCCAGGGTCCAGACGAGATCAAAGGAATTATCCGCAAAGGGCAATTCTAGGGCATTGGCGACGCGGAACTCCGCCCTTGGACCCGGGGTCATGCGCCCCGCTTCTGGAGGGGAGGTGGGGGAAATTCCGGCTTCTGAGGCTCGTTCTGTGGCCCGGGCTGCCTGGACTGGACTGAGGGTAATTCCCGTAGCGCTGGCGTTCAACTTTTGTGCTAAGTATAAAGAGCTACCACCGATGCCACAACCTACATCTAAAATCGTCGCAACCTGGTGGGTGAGGTCCTTGGACAACTGCACCCCTGTCCAAGCCAGGAGTTCCTCAATCAAGTCAATCTGTGCCTGTCGTCGCTCCAAGGGGCGATCGCCCCTTTCTCCGTAATACCCATGATGCATATGTTCCCCCCAAACCCGTTCCCATAGTCCGGAGGAAGCATCGTAAAACTGCTGAATTTGCTCGTACAAGTTGCTCGTCATCATGGCTGATTAATACTCAGAAGCTCCTGGCTTACAGTAAAGCAGCCTCTATTGTAAACGATCGTGAACCCATTGGAGAAATCTGCCCTATGTTAGTTAAACGTTTACCCTTGAGTTGGGATTTCTCAAAAATGAAAGTGACTTACCAGATTTTTGGGGGATACGCTGTTCCCATCTTCCTCTCAGTCTGTGCCGCGATGTTGGTATATTTTCATGGAGTCATACGAGTCAATGAAGCATCAGAACAGTTAGATGCGGTTCGGGTGCGCGTGGATGAAGTGGAGGGGTTAGCTTATAGCATTATCGCCATGCAGCGAGCCGCTCGGGCTTATATTATTTCTCGGGATATTAATGAATTAGCCGGGTATGAACAGTGGGATAATACATTTTATGAACAGTCGGAGAAATTGCGATTTTTAATTCAAAGCCCGGACCAACGAGAGCATCTCAAACTGATTATTGAACTAGGCGATCGCGTCAATGAATTTGACCGCCGCTTAATTTCTTATATTGAACTGGGCAAAATCAATAAAGCCGATCAAACCGCGCGCAGTGGAGAAGGCAAACAGGCAGCCACCCGCCTGAAAGAACTGGTGACCAAGTTTACAGACACAGAACAAGTGATTTTAGCCCAGCGAAATCAAGAACGTGCGGATGCCTTAACATTTCTCTCCCGGGTTGTCTTTGGAACCGCTGGAATCACCGCCTTATTAGGCATCACCATCGGCGCTAAAATGTCCACAGCGATCGGGCAGAAAATGAACCAACAAGCCGCTGCGATCGCCAAATCCGCAGCGGAAATTGCTGCCACCATCGAACAACAGGAACGTAGCGCCGCCTTTCAATCCACTGCCACCACCGAAACCACCACCCACCTCGATCGCTTAAGTTTTTCCTCTCAACAAGCGGCAAAAGAAACCAACCATTCATCCGCCTGTGCCGATCGCGCCCTCGACCTTGCCAATCAAGGGACTACAGCCGTTAATCAAACGTTAGAGGCTATGGCAACCCTGGAACAAAAAGTGCAGGATATCGCCGATGAAATTGGCTGTTTAAACCAACAAACCCATCAAATTGCCGATATTGCCCAATTAGTTGGTCAGTTAGCCACCCAAACGAATATGCTGGCTTTAAATGCCGCGATCGAAGCCGTTCGTGCTGGGGATAAAGGCCAAGGATTTGGGGTCGTTGCCACTGAAATCCGCAAACTCGCCGATCGCAGTAAAGAATCCGCCGATAAAATTCACATCCTCCTCTCGGATATCGAAGCGACCCTCCGTTCTACTATCAAAGTTACCCAGGAAGGAACCCGCAGCGTCACTGCCAGTAGTCAGATTACTCAACAAACCGCTGAGGCATTTCAAGGTGTTCGTACAGCCATTGATGAAGTGGTTGCCAGTACCGCCGAAATAGCCCTGGTTGCTAAACAACAAGCTACGGCAATCCATGAAGTGCTCGATGCTACTAATAGCATTGATATCTCGGCGCGAGAAAATGCTGCCGGAATCACCCAAGTCAAAATCGCCATCCAACAACTCAATGATGCCGCCCAAGCGTTGCAAGGAATGGTCTAGGAGGGTTTGTCATGACCTTGGAGGTGTTAAACCCGGATTTCCTATCATTTCGGCTGGCTATCGTTAGCCTCAATTATTGTCCCGCATCAGGGTGGAAAGCGTTATCATCCGGAATCCGGTTGTCAAAGGTCTATAAAAACTAGCCCGGTCAAGGTGTATTTGTAGGGGGGTCTTGCATACGCCCTCTCATACCAAATCCTGTATAATCCTCTCAATTACCAGAATCATTCCTTAATTCTAATATGCTTAAAACTCACCCATTATCGCGTCCAACCCATCGGAATTTTCCTTCAGTTTTCTGCAATTGTGGCCGGGGTCATGGCCCAGGGAATTGCCACAGAAATCCCCCGGCAGATGTCCGAAATTTGCAGGAGACTTGGCAGAAACTTTCTCGCCCTGATCTGAGCCAAATCGTCACGGGAAATCATCACGCCCCGGAAAATTTCTCCCGCAGCAGTGAACCGAGACTTAATGCCTTAATCGGCGAGTGGGAACAGTGGGCAGATCAGGCGATCGCCCGGTTTGGGGGAATTGAGGCCGTGATGGCTTCCGCTTATGGCGTGGAAGCCGAGGGCAGCATTCGAGATCCCCTGCTGAACCGTCCGTTTACCCGGCGGAAATTTCTGCAACAAGTGGCGATCGCCGCTGCCTTGACTGTTGCCACAAATTGCGCTATTCCTGAACCGGAAGAACCCGACTCATCCCCAGTGAGTCGGTTAGAAAAAACTCATCTCAAAATCGGCTTTCTTCCCATCACTTGTGCCACCCCAATTATTATGTCCCAACCCCTGGGATTTTATCAGAAATATGGACTCAGTGTAGAACTGGTAAAAATGGAGACTTGGGAACAGGTCAGAGATTCGGCAATTGACGGGGAACTGGATGCCTATCATATGCTCTCCCCCATGCCCATTTCTATGACCTTGGGCCTAGGGGCTCCAGCCTTTCCGATTAAACTAGCCAGCATCGAAAATATCAACGGTCAAGCGATTGTTCTAGCCCTTAAACATCAGGATAAAGTCAAAGAAGCCAAAGATTTTAAAGGCTTAACCCTGGGCATTCCGTTCCTCTATTCGATGCATAACTTATTATTACGGTATTATCTGGCAAGTAATAATATTAATCCCGACCGAGATATTAATATCAAACGGGTCCCGCCCCCCCAGGCGATTAACTTAATGAAAGCGGGAGAAATTGATGGATTTCTGATGCCCGATGGCAATGCCCAACAAGCGGTTTATGAAAAAGTCGGGTTTATTCACCTGCTGACCAAAGACCTGTGGGATGGACATCCTTGTTGTTCCTTTGCCGCCTCTAAACCTTGGATTGATGAACATCCCAGCACCTTTCGCGCCTTGAATAAAGCGATTATTGATGGCTGTAATTATGCCCGAAATCCAGAGAATCGCCTGGAAATTGCCCAGGCGATCGCCGCGCCGGAATACCTGAATCAGCCGGAATCGGTATTAGAAGCGGTGTTAACCGGCACCTTTGACGATGGATTAGGGAATGTCCGAACCGTTAACAATCGCATTGATTTCGACCCCTATCCCTGGAAAAGCTTTTCCTACTGGATGACGGCCCAGTTTGCCCGATGGGGGATGTTGGACCGGGAAAATGTCCCCCACGAGGCGATCGCTGATGAAGTATTTTTAACCGGATTAGCCCGACAACTTGCCAAACAACTGGGACAGACCCCCCCCACCATCATCCTGCGGGATGAACAATTGAAATTTGGCCTCTTCGACCCCAGTGAACCCGACGCCTACCTGCAAGCGCAAATTCAAAAACATGGATTTTAAAACCGTTTGGGAAAAACTCTCGCGAGGGGACCCCGAGGACCGGGCCTCCCCGGGGTCCCTGTGGCGTCCCCATCAAATAGCAGATGCAACAAATCAGAGGCGCAGACTGATGGCGAATTGATAGGCGATCGACGCTTCACCCTAAAATCAAAACAATCTCAAAGCTAAAATATCATGACTGTTGCTAGAACGATTTGTCTCGGCTTTCTGGTGATCATTGCGATCGGCACCATCCTGCTGCTGTTGCCCGTCTCCACCAGTGATGGGACCTGGAACAATTTCGTCACTGCTTTATTTACCGCCACCTCCGCTGTCTGCGTCACCGGATTAATCGTCGTCGATACCGGCACCCATTATTCCGGATTGGGGGAATTTTT
>CAYUEH010000078.1:0-13742 GCA_964442465.1 uncultured Laspinema sp.
GTCGTAGATGCCACTCAGCCCGTTTTGACCTACAAAAGCGCGGATGACCCCAATATTCCCGGTGATAATGAAATTCCTGCGGAATTGTGGCCCGACTATGCCATTGAGCCCCCCTACATTAAAAATACCACCCGGAACTTAGAGTTCAATGAATCCCAATTTATAGCGTCACCCGGGGAACCCTTGGGAAGTACCAGCTATATCACCACCCCCGATGGATATACCTGGGCTTTCATGTCTGAAGCCATCAATACCATGTGGCCCTATAATCAGGCAGACTATGAAGGAATTGCGGCCCAAAGTTCCTTTCATGCAGGCAACTTTGTCATTCAACCCCTCCCTGGTGTGGTCAAGGTTACAGCCAACTTCAAAGGGCAAAATATGAAATTTTGGGCCAATGAAAACGGCGTGGCCCCTGGAACTCCTGATGCTGTCCCTCTTGATCGCTATTTTGTCTCCGATCCCTGGGGAAATGAATATATTATGCACGCCTCGGGGGAATCCGACCCCAGTCAAGTGGCGAGTGCTTTTGAAGCGTCGATTCTACCGGAAGGATGGACGAAAGAAGTCCGGCAACTCTCGGAAGATTTAATCCTGACTCCAGCCGAAGGCGCAGATGGGACATTTCATTATGTGGTCATTCGTGATAGTGCGGACAACACCTATCACCAAGTCCAATGGTCGGATACCGGATCCCTGGCGGCACAAACCGAAAAGATGCCGATTTGGGGGGGTCAAGGGAATAATACTTTAGCTGGAGATGTGGGAGGAATTTGGGATGATTTGATACATGGCGCAGGTGGAGACGATATTTTAATTCCGGGATTGGGGAATGATACAATCTGGGGAGATGCAGGTATTGATACGGTGGTCCTGCCCGGTCGTCGCGCCGATTATGCGGGGAGTGATGCGTCTGAAGACCTGACCTATCTGGCGATTACGGGGTCCGGATATACGAAACAACTCCATCATGTGGAACGGTTGCAGTTTGATGATGAAACTGTGACAGTCGCCGATTTTATCGAAAATAGCCCTCCCCCCAGTGCCGACTCTACGGCAACGGACCCGGCTCGTCCTGTTGCCTTTCGGTTATATGACCCGATGACGGGCAATCATGTCTTTACGGCCTCTTTCCCCGAAGCCAATACGTTTGTTGCTCAGGGGTGGGAATTTGAATCGATTCCTTTTGCCGTAAATCCCCAGGACCCTTCTGCTCAGAACGTTTATCGGCTGTATCATCCGACCCAAAACGGGTATTTGTTAACAATGTCTGAATTGGAACGCAATCAGGCGATCGCCCTAGGATATGTAGATCAAGGAATTGCTTTTACTGCCTTGGATCAACCCTCGTCCCTGGGTTCCGATCCGGTGTATCGATTTTTCTCCCCAGCTTCTACGGGTCACCTCTACACCACCTCCACTTTAGAACAGGAACAGTTGTCCGCCTTGGGCTATCAATTTGAGGGGGTTGCCTTCTATGTATCTTCTTTCACCTAATTCCCCCCTTGTCAGCTTGTCTCGTCAAATAGCCAACTGGGGAACTTAGGATTAAATGCGTCTGTTGAACTCACACTAACAGCGCGGCTAGTTTGGAGGGGTGGGACCGGCCTACCCACTCCAAACATTGGGGGAAAACAAACCGGGTTTGTTTCTATACTAAATATGAGCTAATGAGTTACCAATCCAGTACAGAAACCCGGTAACACTCCCATTTCGCTAAGACTGAACCCACCCCCGATCTTTTAACTTAAGGTAGGAGCAAATCTTCACTTATCTCTTTCCGCTTCTCACTTATAATCCTAACTCCTGATAGCGGGCTTGAATCTGGGCGATGGTAAAAACGGCCCGAAACTTTAATCCCTCTTTGTGATATAATTCGGCCCCGCCTTGTTCGCGATCGACCAGGGAAATCACTTCCTCTACTTTGTACCCGGCGTCCCGCAAACGGTGAACCGCTTTCATGGCGGAGGCCCCAGTGGTGACGACATCTTCTAGGACAACGACCTGGGTCCCAGGAGCCAGTTCCGGTCCCTCAATATAGGCTTGGGTGCCATGTCCCTTGGCTTCTTTGCGAACAATGAGGGCCGGAATCGGGCGGTTTTCATAGGCAGAGACAACGCTAACGGCAGTCACAATCGGGTCAGCGCCCAAGGTTAACCCGGCGACTGCCAGGGTTTCTGGGGAGAGCATGGAGAATAAGACTTGACCCGTGAGGAGTGCGCCGATCGCGTGGAGGGTGACTTGTTTGCCATTGATATAGTAGCGGCTGCTTTGGCCGGAGGATAGGGTGAAGTCCCCCTCGCGATAGGCTAACTGGCAGAGTAAATCCAGAAGATGTTGGCGTTGGGCGTTTAAATTGTTAGGGTGAACTGAGACCGATGTCTCATCCAATCCTTGAGTAATCTCGGTCATGGTTAATTGTAGTGACAGGAGGAAAATTTCAGCCGATAATTATCTTATCGTGGAAGTTGAGCTAATATCGAGCCAAAACGTGAGGAGAAAATTCATGAGACTCCAGTTAAAAACCGCGATCGGGGCGGTGGCCCTCTTAGGCGCATCTCTGGTGGTGGCACCAGAGGCCCTTGCCCAACGCCGGACTCCAAGTATTAATGAGCAATTTGAGCGGGCCTTTTTTCGCAGTTCTGATACGTTTTACCAGAATCGCTCAATTTTTGACCAAATCAGTTTTTATCTACTGCCCCTGACTTACCCAGAAAGACAGGCGGAACGGGATGCGGAACGGGTAAACAAGCTCTATAACGCGGTTTTGCAAGTCCAGACTTCTAGCGATCCTGTGATTAGAACCCCGGATTTGACGAACCCGTTTAACGAGTCTTTGCAGACGATGCCCAGTTATACCCCCAGCGGAGTCCCTTTCAACCCTCTAAACGAAATCCTACCTCTGCGGTAAGCAGAAAATAGGGGCAGTCTATAGACTGCCCCGACAAAGGGGGTGAACTCGCGAAATGGATGGGAGTTCTGAATGGATAACGGGCGATCGCCCAGTCGAGGTGGGACTCGTTCTCGATTCCCGTTATCCTGTTGATGTTCAATCGGCAGTGCAGGAGTTGAACCTGCCTAAGGCGAATTAGTTGCCTAAGCATGAATGTTACCACTCATACTCGGCTGCCAAACCGGACTTACGCCTTTCAACGTATCCGGCTTTAAGCTAGGTGAGGAGTCATCATGACTGGCCTCGCGTCTCTTCTATGGATTTCATCGTGGCAGTGCCGGTGAACTAGGCATTTATTATTATTCCTATTGTTTTCCCGGTTTCCATCGATGTGATGAACCTCAATCTTGTCCTCTGTTAAGAAAGGCTCGTTGCAGTGATGGCACTTGCCTTCTTGCTGTTTCAACCCTATTTTGATGTCTTTGGGGCATAGAGGGTGTGTTCCCCTTCTTTTTACCCAATACATCCAATCTCCATCGTAAGGACTTCTATTTCCGTCGATTTTGATGTGTTTAACGAATGTGAATTCGTAGAGGGTTGTGGCTAGATGGACATGATTCCCTTCTTTCCATCCAAAATTCCATTTTGAGTATTTACTCTTATGGAATATCTTCTTCGTGATGTATCCATTCCCCCGTTGAGAAAACTTCTTCTGTCCCCAGGCCAAGTAAAGTTGGTATAGGTCATTTTGAAGTTTACTAAAGGTTTCATGGCTACTCTCTCCGACTTTGAAGTAGTTGGCCCAGCTTCGGACGTACCAGTTATGTCTCTTGAGCATTTCTTCGGGAGACATGGATTGTCCTCGGCGCAGGATATCTTTGATTTGGTTTCTGAACTGTTTAACGGACTCTTTTGAAGGGCGAATTTTTGTTCGCTGCATCAAATGCTCTCCGTTAGAGTTCAGCCCACTTTTTGTTTTTCCTACTTCATAAGTTTGGATGTGAAATCCTAGGAAGTCGAATCCAGGTTTTTCTTCATTGACGGATTGTATGGTGTGTGTGATTCGGGTTGTGGCTTCATTCAGCTTCAATCCTATCCCTGCCATCCATTTTTCCGTTTCAGTTTTTATTTCCTGAATGACCTCTAGTTTTTCGTGAAGAATGATGAAGTCATCTGCATACCTTATGACTCTGGCTTCTGAAACTTCCTTCATTTTCCCTTTGGCTTGACCTTTACGGGTTTTCACTTTTGGGAATTTGTTGGAGATATGAGTTTCAAACCCGTGCAGGGCAATATTAGCCAGTAAGGGAGAGATAACCCCACCTTGGGGGGTTCCTGATTGGGTTTCATAGAATACATCTCCTGTCATGACTCCAGCCTTGAGCCAAGCTCTAATCTGGTTTTCCATCATTGGAAATGTTTCTAGTTTCCTAATCAAGGTTTCTTGGTCGATGTTGTCGAAGCATCCTTTTAAATCAGCATCAAGAACATATTTTGCCTTTCTTCTGATACTAAGCTCAATGGCTTGGATGGCGTCGTGGCAACTTCGTCCGGGTCTAAATCCGTAGGAATTAGGCTCGAATAAAGCTTCCCATTGTGGTTCAAGGGCTAATTTTGCTAACGCTTGTTTTGCCCTGTCCATGATTGTGGGAATGCCTACAGGTTTTTTTTCCTTTTTTCCTGGTTTTGGAATTTCAACTCTTTTTAAGGGAGATGTCTTTCCATCTAGGTTGAGGATTTCAGCCATTGCCAGCCGGTCTTTAGGACTCACGTTTTTAACGCCGTCTACTCCTGCTGTGGCTTTTCCTTGATTATCTTGGGTTACTCGGCGAACAGCGATCAGCCTTGCTGAGTAAGAGGATATCAAGGTCTTTTGCAACCTGACAACATCGACAGTATTTCCATTTTTGGCCGCTTCATAAATTCGATTCTGTAGCTTTGTCACTTTCGTTTGGGTTTTAGCCCAGTCGATTTGTGACCAATCCGCTTTCGCCTTGGACACCGCTATCATCATCTAAATTTATTCTTCCTAGCTACCTGACCTTTCAGCTTATCCCAGACATTACTCTGGGCTTTTGCTTGAGGTAGGTTCCTTCACCTGTCCCCTGTCTTTTAGCTAAGACCCTTCTTTTGAAGGTAGGAAGGGAATCAGGTTTCCCGCTTATCCTGCCACGCATTTGTGACAACTTAGGTGCCGTCTTTGTCCGGGGAAGGTCATTGAGCCATCGCCAAGGTACTCACGCCTTGGTTTTCTTCCTTCCTTGTCCTTTTTTGGAGCCAGGGGATACATACCCTTACCCTGGTGCAGTTTACCGGACTTTATGTGACGATTCACTTTCGTTCACCCTATTGTCTCCCTCCCCGACCCTTTCCCGGTGGTCTCCGGTAGTTGGGTGGGTTTTAACCTTGACTTGTTAACCCCTAGGGAGCTACTCCTAGGAGCCTGGTTATGGAGTCCCCCGATGGACAGGGGGAATGGACTTTCACCATCATGCGTAGCAGTCGTCACGTCGTACTGAGTTCGCTGCCTCATCCGCTCGGCCAACTGCCGTTTTTTATTGATTCTAGCAGACTCATGGCTGAGTCGGTTAGAAAGTTGCTTTTTTGATGAATCTGAAAACTCAGACCTCGGGGCAAAGCAACAGGCCGTTGTGGAGATTATTATAACCCCTGGGGGTGTAACCTGTCTAGGGGTAAAGTGTAATCCGGGAGATCATCGGTGGGAGCCAAACGGGGAACGGATTCGATCTGAACTTGATGGAATAAAAAAAATAGGGATTAAAATCGAGATGCCTGAGTTGATCCAGGGCGAGTGCGATTTTCCCCCCGGGAAATGCTAGGTACACTTGAAGCTAGAACAATAAGTCGATATTGCGGCGATCGCAGAAAAGAAAGAAAAAACACTATGAAAGTCAACCCAACTGTTGTCCTGACGTTTTTACTGTTATCCATGATGTTTGGAGCCGGGGCCTTGAGTGCCTCCCTGGGATTAGAGTTAGGCAAAGCTGCGCTCAAGGAAGTAACCCAGCCTGACGTCCGACCGAATACTTCGGGAGAGTCAAATACCCCAGGGACAGGGAAGGGGCAAGGACTGACGCTCTTGAACGAAGACGAAGTAATCAAAACGGTCAAGGCGAGAATGTCGGGCAAAGAAGTGGAACCGGAACCGGCCCAAACCAAAGCGGTGGAACCGGCACCACAGCCAGCCGAAGCCAAAGCTGCGGAAGAACCGAAGAAAGACGAGCGGTTTCCCATCGCCACCCAGGACCAGGACGTGAGTTTGGAAGTCACCGGGGTAAGGCGACAAGGGTCCGCGCTGTTGCTGGATGTCAGTTTAAAAAATGAAGGTTCGAGATCGGTGCAGTTTCTGTATAGTTTCTTGAATGTGACCGATGATCGGGGCCGAGCGCTGAGTGCGACAACGGAAGGATTGCCCGGAGATTTGCCTCCGAGCGATCGCAGCTATTCCGGGACCGTCAGCATTCCCACGGCATTGCTTGACAATGCACAAAAACTGTCGTTAACCCTGACGGACTATCCCGATCAGGAACTTGAACTCAAAATGTCGGAAATTCCGGTTCAATAAAGTGGGAACTCTGGTCCGGATACAGGCCCTGTAATCAACCCTAGCATCGGGTTGAAGTTAGAGGGATGTTCTGGCATCGCCACCGGGACTAATTTCTCTGAGTTCCGGTTCCGGTGCAAAGCACTCAACGTTAAAATGGGGAATCCAAATGTTTCAAAATGAGTTGCGGTGGTGCGTTCTTTAAGCTATTTTTCTGCGTTGGGTGGGATGGTGACTCTCGGGGTCGTGGGATTGCACTCCAGCAGTGCGATCGCGAGTCATTTAGCGGTAGTGGTCCCCGGGAGTTCCCTTCAGACCTGGCAAGATATCGGACTGCGCTTGCTGGCGGTATTTGGACTGATTGCCATTAATGCTTTTTTCGTGACTACGGAATTTGCGATCGTGTCCGTGCGGCGATCGCGGATTAATCATTTGGCCGATAATGGCGACCTCCAGGCCAAAATTGTCCAACATCTCCATCGCAATATCGAGCGCCTGCTCTCTACGACTCAGTTAGGCATTACCCTCTCCAGTCTGGCCCTGGGCTGGATTGGGGAAAATACGATGGCGGTTTTAGTGGTGGAATGGATCGTCTGGTTGCCGATTAGGCCAGATATTGCTCAGGTGATGGCTCATTCCCTGGCGATCCCCCTCGCCTTTTTAATCGTGGCTTATTTGCAAATTGTCCTCGGGGAATTGTGTCCCAAAACCTTGGCGTTGCTCTATTCTGAGCAACTGGCCCGACTCCTGGGCCCCCCGAGTTTGGCGATCGCCCGCTTTTTTCACCCCTTTATCTGGATCCTAGACCGCTCAACCCGCTGGCTCCTCAGTCTAGGGGGTATTCGCTTTAACGCTCAGGCTTGGTCCAATCGCATCACTCCGGAAGAGTTACAGTTGATTATCGCCACAGAACGCGAATCCACAGGTTTAGAAGCCGAAGAGCGAGAACTGCTCAATAATGTATTTGAATTTGGGGAAGTCTCTGCGCGGGAAGTGATGGTGCCTCGGACCAGCATTCATGGGATCTCGTATGATGCCACCTTTCAAATGTTGCTCAATGAGGTCGTCAGTACGGGTCACTCCCGCTATCCGGTGATCGGGGAATCCTTAGATGACGTTCGCGGCATCATCTATTTTAAAGAATTGGCTGGACCTTTAGCCCAGGGCGTCCTCACCCCAGATACTCCCCTAGCACCGTGGATTCGTCCGGCGCGGTTCGTTGCCGAATATACTCCTTTAAGCGAGTTGTTGCCGATTGTTCAGCGATCGCAACGACCGATGGTTATGGTGGTTGATGAATTTGGCGGGACTGCCGGTTTAGTCACCATTAGTGATTTAGTTGCTCAAATTATTGGCGAGGGCCCCGAACTCTCGGATTCTGAAGAGTTAACCATCCAAATGGTCGATGAGCAAACTTGGATGGTCCAAGCTCAAATGAATTTGGAAGAAGTCAATGAATTGCTCAATTTTGATTTACCCCTGACCGATGAATATCAAACCCTGGGCGGTTTCCTGCTGTATCAATTCCAAAAAATCCCAGCTTCAGGGGAAACCCTTCTCTACGATAATTTGGAATTTACAGTGGTCTCCACGGAAGGCCCTCGTTTGAACCAAATTCGGATTTATCGTCCCGAACTGACGAACCCCATCTCCTCTAACCTAGACTCGGTTGACTCATTGCCCACGGATTTAGATCTGAATGCCCCTGAGCAGGAGTCTGCTTCCTCAGCATCGGATTTCAATCTCGATGAGTCTGAGCAACAATCCGCTTCTGCATCCCGCAATTTCGATCGGGAAGAGGACGAATTGCTTCTGTCTTCTTCACAGCATTTCGATTTCTATGAGGATGAAAATCAGGATGCGGATGAAAATCAGGATGAGGATGAGGATGAGGAGTCACTCCCCTCTTCCCCACCAGATTTAGATCTCGATCAGCATTAGCACTCGTTTTTAAGCGCCAGATCCCATTCAAGATGCCATCTTGCTGAAAATATTCTGAGGGGACAGAAATTTTCATTCCACCATTGCTGGGGTTTGAACTTCATCTAATAATCCATCTGAACCTTTTTTCGGTTTAGGCATTCGTTTAATGTAGTCTCGAATTACTTCTGACATTGAAAGTTCGCGCCGTTCAGCTTCTGCTTTCAGGCGTTCTAATTCTTGAGTATTTAATCGAATCCGAAGCATATAATCTCTAGCCATGTCGTTCCTATCGTTGCTACAACAATTCTAGGTTAACAATTAGGCTGAGAATATGACAACAAACCAGAGGAAGATGATAATTAAAAAAAAGTTAGATGGAAAATAGCCCGGTATGATTCTCCAGATAGAGGAAGCTCTGTCTAAGGGGTCTGCACCCCTATAAAACTCTACTTTTTGATCGGGCTTTTTAGGCCAGCGGATTCCGGTGGAAAACGAAGCCGGGAGGGGATTTCGGAAAGGTTTGGACCTCCCCCAACCCGGTCCCTGGTTTCGGGCCTAATTTAGGCTGTAGACTTTAACATTTTAGATCCGGCAAGCAAAGGCAACCCTCTACCTTAAGGAATGGTTTTCTTCTTTTGCTATCCCAGGGGACAGCCTAGCTGTGGCTATGTTTTTTCCGGATTCCCTGCGGGGTTCGTCTCGTTTAACAGTTGCAAGCGATCGGCGGGAAAACTGTTTTTTAAAATCGGGTTTTTTAACCCTAGCCCTGTCAAGGTGATAAATTTAATGACGAAAAATCATGGTTTCTTGTAGGGGCGCGATCGCGATCGCCTGTCCAAGAGGTCAATTTGATGACGAAAAATCATGGTTTCTTGTAGGGGCTTCGATGGAGCCCCTGGGGCCTGCGCATTTACTCGGACAAATCAATACACCTTGACAGGGCTAGTTGTTTAACCCGCAGACGGGTTACCCTTCAATCATGAAGTCAAAAACCCGGTTTCTTGGCGCTTTCTTTTGGGGGGTGGACTGCTTGAAAGTTTTGTCCGTAGACTATCGGTACCGGATTCTGGATGAGTGGCTATCAGAGGGGACCCCACCCGAACCCGGACCAAGAGATCGGGGAGGGGACCGGAGGTGGTTGTTATCCCAAATCTGGTTGTCAAGGGAGCGCGATCGCCTTTTCAAACCCCTCCATCTGAGCCCAATTCACCCGGAGTTGGCTTCACAAACCCCTTTGAAGGTAAGGCAGGGGATCGGTTAATCCCAATTCGGCAAATGCGGCTAACCTTAACTGACAAGAGTCACAGACTCCACAAGGGCGATCGCCTCCGGCATAACAGGACCAAGTTTTTTCCCAGGGAACCCCTAAGCGATTCCCCAATTGGATGATTGCGGTTTTTTTCAGATCAATCAGGGGGGTGACAATCTCTGTTGTCTCGGATTCTCTCCCCTGTTTCGTCCCGAGACGAAAGACCGTCTGCATGGCTTGGATGTAGTCGGGACGGCAGTCAGGATAGCCGGAATAGTCGATCGCATTCACCCCAATATAAACCCGACGGGCATCGGTGGCTTCGGCGTAGGCGAGGGCAAAGCTCAGAAAGATGGTATTTCGCGCAGGAACGTAGGTGATGGGAATATTTTGAGCCATTTCCTCCAAGGAGCGATCGCCGGGGAGGTCGATGTTGTCGTCGGTGAGGGCGGACCCTCCCCACTGTCGCAAGTCAAAGGAGACGATTTGATGTTCTGCCACCCCAGCAGATTTGGCGATCGCCCTTGCCGCTTGCAGTTCCCGACGATGGCGCTGGTGGTAATCAAAGGACAGGGCATAACAGGTGCAGCCATCAGCTTTGGCTTGGTAGAGCACCGTGGAGGAGTCCAATCCTCCGGATAATAAAATAACTGCTTTCACGCTTTTTTTTGGGTTAGCCTTTTTTACTATTTTGGCAGGGAGTGGAATGCAAAATGCGATCGCCCCTGCATCTGTCTCCTGGTCCTTGGACCCCACTCCTCCTGACCAGAGGCCGAGTGGACCCCACCCTAACCCGGACCCAGAATCAGGTCCGGGGACCCGAGGAGCAGTTAATGTGAGGCCAATGACCCTGAATGTAAAACACCTCCTCTTGTCAGCCCCACTCCTCCCCTCCGTTGGACTCTCTGCAATAAATGTTTACATTTTCCCCGTAATTCCCTGGATTTTAGTAACATTTTGTATCGTTTTGAAATGTTACTTTATGGATTTTCCCGAGGTGATTCGTTAAGCTAAAAACAAAGACGGAGCAGGAGAGGAAATATTATGGCAACTAATCCGACAGTTACAATCAAACAACCGACATGGCCAACCATCGTCCTATTCAGCCTGGGATTCTGGCTGAGTGCCTGCCTGTTGCTGGATCTGGTCATTCTGCCGAGTATGTATGCAGGCGGAATGATGAAAGCAGCCGGGTTTGCTTCCGTCGGTTATCTGCTATTTGGGATGTTTAATCGGATTGAATTATTATGTGCCGCGTTAGTTTTGACCGGAATTCTCACCGTGGTCAAACGGCATCAATTGAACCCCAAGTGGACCATTCCTGCTATTATCCTATCCGTTATCCTGCTATTCGTTGCGTTGATTGATACCTATAGCTTGACGCCGCAAATGAGCGCTTTGGCGATGCAACTGAATGTATTTGAGCCGGTCCAAGGGATTCCCTCGGGGATGACTCAAATGCAGCAAGGATATTGGATGCTGGAACTGTTCAAACTGGGTAGCAGTGGCATTTTGCTCAGTTGGATGTATCGCAATCAACAACAACGCCTCGCCTCATAAGGGTTTCAGGATAGAAATATTAAGTCAGCAAAAGGCCCCCAGATATCTGGGGGCTTTTGCGTATGCTGAGGCAGGACTTACGCCGGTTTAATCGCCGTCGGAGAGGGCAATGGCGGGGGGTTCTGTGTCGGAGGAAGCGTCTTCTTCTTCTTCTTCTTTGCCAAACAGGAGACGCAGGGCCATGATTGCAAACCCGATCGCCGCGATCGCCTTGAGCAGATGAGCCGGAAAGAGTTGCGCGACCCCTTCTCCGGCTAACACCCCCAGCAAACTGGCTAAAAGAAGTGCCCCAGCGGTTCCGAAAAATACGGATTGGGGGAATTTTGAGCTACCCCCGAGGGCGATCGCCGCGACTTGGCTTTTGTCGCCTAATTCTGCCAAAAAAATCGTGATAAAACTTACGCCGAGAAGTTGCCAGTCCATTGTCTGCTATCCTGCTTGATGTTTTTAAAGGGTTCCGAAAAAAGAAACGAAGAAAAGGGTGGAGATTGGGTGAGGCGGGGAATTTAATGCAGAATATCCCACACCAGCATTGCCGAGACAAACAGCAGCACGACTCCCGCTGATTTTTCCAGGGTTTTGGGGGAGATGCGACGGGCTAACCAGCGACCGAGGAGGACCCCTAATAAGCTGGTCGCGACCAATGCAGAACCAGCACCGGCAAAGACAATCCAGGGAGATTGGGATTCAGCGGTCATTAACAGGGTGGCAACTTGGGTTTTGTCTCCTAATTCAGCCAGAAAAATGGTGACGAAGGTGGAAGCGAAAACACTCCAGGCCCCCTGACGGGCTTTAGGGGTTCGGGTTTTGGGTGCCGTCTGGGGGGATGGGGTGGGTGGGAGTTGTTCTGAAGTGGGTAGGGTGAGGGAGCGTTCTAGGCTGGCTTCTGCATTGGGGGGGACGGCAGACAAGGTGGTTCGGGTCTCGGTTGCATCGCTGACAGAAGAAGTATTTGCTGGCATGGAGGGTAACCGCTGTAGTTTTTTCATTGATCTTCCATTATTCCCGACTCTCCCCCTAAAAATCAACCCGCAGGTAGAGAAGAGGGTCCCTAGAGCCCCAGTCTCTACCGGAAGGAATACGAGGGAGGAGAGAGAAATCGCGGGAAAGAGAACCGGCTTAATCTAGGGGGGGCAGTTCAAGAGGGGAAACCCCAACGGCTTGATTAAACCGGAGCATTTCCAAGCTGCGATCACCGTAAACGGCCTCGATTTGCTGCTGACAGCATTCGATGGCAAACTCGTCTAATTCCTCGGGTTCAATGCCGTACATCTCTTCAAATACATCCGGGAGAACCCGACAGAAGCGGGGGCGATCGTCATAAATTGTACATTCCCGGTTGAGCTGATCGAGATGGATACACCATCCATCGGGTCCGACCATACTCAGATATAAGGCCAAATCTTCCGGGGATAGATACTCGGCCAACTCTGGACGTTCCTCTGGATCCAGATGACAGCACGCTCCACACTGCTTGACACAACGCCAACTCGCCACGGTTAAACACCCCACATAAAACCCTCGTGCCTTTTTACAATAGCGCTTTTTACTCCCCGGCGATCGGGAAGTCTCCATCCCGGAGGCAAATCAAAACCGGGTCTAGGTTCATCTTTTTTCAGATTGTTGTAAACTTCCTTAAACAAATGAGCCATTCACTTGTAAGATTGGATGCGGATTTTGATTTACAGTGCGGCACATCCCCTCTCCCATTCAGGGTAGGGTAAAGCACTGTTAGTTTTAGCTGAGGTAGCACCAAGCCCCGCGCTCTATCTGAAAGATGAGCGTCGGGATGAATGCGGGTGAGTTGATGTGGGAATGGTTGACCATCAGGGCGAAGCCACCACCGAAACGATCACCACCGAACCCTAAAATCTGTTGCATTTTCAATCGGATGATATGATAACGATGTGGTCGTTGACCAACTAGAGTGACTAAAACGCCCATGAGGTCATAGCACAATCTAGGAAGCCAATCCGTCACTGTAAGCCATGAGCAAGCCATACGGAAAGGACTTAAAGCAATTAAACTCCTTGGGACGCAGGGAGTCTGCCCGGTGGATGCCCGAAATACAGTCGGGCAAGCCAAAGAGTCAGTAGCAGTGTGTTGCAGAGCAAGCATTGACTAAAACCTCTGGACGCTGTGTAAGACCCATATTGTTCTTTGACAGTAAAGGCGGCAGCGGATGAAACGGGAAGCCTACTCTGTAATCTTTGATTCAGGGTTGGGTACGTCACTTATCTACTCAGGACAGGCACCGTTGGGAGGAGAAATGGATTTTTTAAGTAGTTTTGCAAGTAACCTCAATCTGGAAGTAATTCTTCAACTCACTTTCGTGGGATTGATCTTGATTGCGGGTCCAGTTGTCATCTTTTTGCTGGCATTTCGCGGCGGCGATATGTAACAACCGAAGGCTCGAATCACCGCTACCTAAACTCTGTAGCGCTTGATTTTGGGGCGGTTTTGTCACAATCCCAGTTGATTCATGGCCGATCGCCTATGAATCAACTGGGATTTTTATCTCAAACCCTGCCCCTTATAGTGTTTTGTCCTTG
>CAYUEH010000079.1:0-13731 GCA_964442465.1 uncultured Laspinema sp.
GGGGAGGCCAGAGGAATAAATATTTAGTTCCACGGGGGGCTTGAATAATTCGGCAAAACTTCTAATGCCCCACTTTATTTATGGAAATCCCTATGTCCTTTGTCTTATGTCCTTTGGATTGTTGAATACTCAGGACAACCAAAGCACAAACGACCAACAACCCATGACATCAGACATCAGACATCAGACATCAGACAAATAACAAATGACCAACAACCCATGACATCAGACATCAGACATCAGACATCAGAACCGATTCAGTACAAAACCCTAGCGGATGTACTCTTTGAGAATGCTATTGCGATTGGGATGGCGTAATTTCCGTAATGCTTTCGCCTCTATTTGACGAATCCGTTCCCGGGTCACATTAAAGATTTGACCAATTTCTTCTAACGTTTTCATCCGGCCATCATCTAACCCATATCGTAGGCGCAGAACATCCCGTTCCCGAGGACTCAGGGTATCCAGAACACTTTCGAGGTCTTCGCGCAAGAGATTTTTGGAGACCTGATCTTCTGGAGTTTCCCCATCGGACTCAATAAAATCGCCCAATCTGGAATCTTCTTCTTTACCAATCGGGGTTTCTAAAGAAATCGGTAACTGAGCAGATTTAGCAATAAATCTCAACTTTTCGATGGTCATTTCCATGCGAGTTGCGATTTCTTCTTCTGTAGGTTTGCGCCCCATTTCTTGGGAAAGAAGTTTGGTGGTTTTTTTAATCCGAGAGATCGTTTCATACAGATGAACCGGAAGACGAATAGTCCGGGATTGATCGGCGATCGCTCGGGTAATAGCCTGCCGAATCCACCAAGTCGCGTATGTAGAGAATTTATAACCCTTTTCGTGATCAAACTTTTCAGCCGCCCGGATTAAACCCAGACTTCCTTCTTGAATTAAATCTTGGAACGACAGTCCCCGATTCATGTATTTTTTAGCGATCGAAACCACGAGACGTAGGTTCGACTGCACCATTTTATCTTTCGCCCGTCTGCCGCAATGAAGTCGATGGCGAAATTGACCCACGGTCATCTTCACTGCATCTGCCCACTCCGCATCGTAGGGTTCGCGATGTAAGTGATCGCACAGTTGCTCACGAATGCGCTCTAATTCGAGCAAATCGGCAATTTTGCGAGCGAGTTCAATTTCTTCATCGGCACGCAATAGTCTAATGCGACCGATTTCTTGTAAATAAAGCCGAATAGAGTCTTCCGTATAATGCTTCTTCTTAGGTTGCGCCCGACGACGAGTTGATCGAGCCTTTGTTGCTTTTGAGTCATCGTCTTCGGAAGCTGCCTCTAAAAATTCATCCTCATCAATGGATATGAGAGGTTCGTCATCCGTCTCAATTAATATTTCTAAATCATGCTGAGATTGACCGATGGATTTGATATCGGTGTTCTCAATAGGTGCCAGTACGTTATTAGCCTGGGTCATGCCGCGTTCCTCATGCTCTATCACGAAACAATCAACTAACAAATTTGTGTGATTGGGGGATGTGCTAACACCCGATCCCATCACTGAGTTTTACGAACCTTTAACCTGTCAAAAGCGCATCATTACGCAACTGCATTGGACTCCAAATCAAGAGACGATTGGCTCCGGCGAGAGATCGCCTGTCGGTGATGATCGTCACCACGCGCCCCATTTTTTCTCTTCAGGAGATCAACGGATTCCGATAGCTAGTCACGAAACGCCTCACTCAACTGCTGCCGATCAGGAAAGGGGGTTCGATACATCACTTACTAAACACACCAGATTCAGGGCTATTTAGAAGTGGAAATCAATCAAGATTCTCTGCGGTCTGCGATCGGACCTTCCCGATTGTAGCCTTTTTCACAAAAATTGCACCTTGGTTTTCATTGTCGTTTGTTTCTGGGGTTCTCATGCCCCGAAATCAGGGGTATCCCGATCTCGCTGCGGGTTGACATGATAACCTTGATCTAGGCACTTTAACAAGGTCCGTCTTGTTTGAGAAGGCATCATGACTGAATCCCTATTCTATTATTCTCGGTGAACGATTGCCATCCAGTCCGACGGTTGTACTCATCTTCATTCCCGGGATGTTTTCCCGGCTGACTTCCAAATAATCTAAAAACTGTCACTGCACCCATTTTTACTTGATTTCCTTAAATTTACTCACATCCAAAGACTTGGCCGGTACTCAATCAGGCGGTCCTTCAGCATTGATGAGTGGTCAGATTCGGTCAGACCCGGTTTCTCCATCACCCCCTAGTTGCTTGAAATTGTAGCAAACTGTTCAGTCATTGGCGACTATTTTGAATGAAACGAGTCACCCAATCCATCTTTCCATCAAATCTGGATGCAACCGATGACTCAGCGGAGATCTCCTCTCAAATGATCAGAACTGGGATGGAGTGCTTTGCTTAGGCTAGATCCCCTCCCTACAGCCAATTGATTGGGCATAGTTTTGGTTTTTGGCTTCACTTTTGTCACTGATGATTGTTGAGAAGAAGTTGGACCCCTCCTGTTGCGATTGGATTTGAATTGGTTTCGACAGGAACTGAGACCGGCATTTGTGGGAGTACCCCCGAATAGAGTTGACACCAACCGCATCAGAGGACACTTGGTTTTCCCCCTTTGGGGAGTTGTGTTTACAGTGCCTCATGAAATGAGTTTTCGGATAGAACCCCTGCCTTGTCCCAAGGAAGGTAGGACAATTATAATCTAGCTGCCCGATTTTTTCAGACGACCAACAGGGAACCCTCCGGAAAATCGGTACACTTCCCGATCTCAAACGGGGTTGAAATTGCTTTGATTGCGTTTTCAACTCCAATTGTTCCAGCTTTCTGACCCCCACAAGCGGTTGTTATGGGTTGTCGCTCCATAATGCTCCGGTTCAATGACGGTACTTTACTGAGTTATTCTAATCAATCAACCCAAAAGTTGACAGGTCGTCGAGATGAATCTTAAATTAACATTCCCCCATTTGCGAACAGATCAACATCTGTGTTTTTTTGGTCGAGATCGGGATTGCTGTTATTTTCATTCTCATTCTGACACATCTGGCTCGGTTGGCTTTGATACGGAAGGGGTTTCTTGAAATTTCACAGAATAGATCGATGACTCAATCCTTTTTTTGTGGCGCTGATTGCGCTGACGATCGCGATCGTCTCTTGACTTCAGTGCTGATCCGGGTCTTCCCTGGGACATTGATCGCGGTGAAGGAACCCATTATCCCTAGATCAAGGCCGGTTGCCAACCTTTGTGTTAAATTTTGTGAAAGTTGTCGCTTCCTATCAGGTTTACCCAGGCTAGAGTGGGCTAACGGACTGCCAGAGGCGATCGATTGTAACGAATTGATAACCGGCTCGCAATAATTCGGGAATTAATTCCTCGGCGATCGCCGCGACGTCCTCTCCCCCATGCCATCCATCATGCAGAACAATATGGGACCCGTTCTGCACCTGCCTCAGAACTCGGTCCACCACCACGGATACCCCGGGTCTCCACCAGTCTTCTACGACAACACTCCACATCACTGGCCGGTAGTTCCACTGCTGTAGATGGCGCAAGATCCCCGGGGTAAACAACCCGTTTGGGGGTCGCACGTCCCGGATCTGGGTTTTCACCTGTTCGAGATCCAAGTCACAGGCGTGAGCGATCGCCCCTTGGTTTTTCTCTAAACTCTCGCGCAGTTGAGTCGGCAAAAGGCGCGGAAATGACCGATGCTCATATCCATGCAACCCAATCCAATGTCCCCGTTCATACACCGCTTTGGCAACCCAGGGCGATCGCTCCACGCAAACCCCCAGCCAAAAAAAGCTGGCAATCACCCCGTAACGGTCTAACACCTTGAGTAACTGAGGCGTGTATTCCCCATGGGGTCCATCATCAAAGGTCAAGGCGATCGCCGGTTCCGTATTCTTTCCCGACCACAGACACTTCGGAAAGCTCGGTTGGAGAATTCTATAAACCAGTGGATATAAGGGCGCAAATCTCATGAGCAATTCTTGATTATTCTTTATCAAATTTAACCTTTGAGGCGATTTTTCTCCCCGATCAGCCTAAAACAATTTCCGATCACAAATAGCCCCCTCGCCGACCCCGAAAACCCAACCGATAAACTTCGCTCTCTTACCCTATAATGATCAAAAATTTTTAATGATTGTGTAAAGAAACTGTCAAGATTGTTTAAAGATGATCGGTCCTGAGTCCTCAACTTCAGCACCTGAATCCAGGGGTCCTCGGCCAAAAATTTAATTTTTCTGGCATTCCTTAATTAATTACCCGTAACCCGATTCTCTAAAAAATCAGGGATTGAGTTAGGCAAAACCACCTAAACTCAACCCCTCACCGAACCCCTACCTCAAGTGCTCAAGCCCATTCAAGAAATCTCTTGTAACAAATCCCCCGGATTGAACCCAGAGGAAACCGTCCCGGGAAAATCGATTACGGTGCGATCGCTCGGTTGACGATCCACAGACATCCCCAATAATTCAACCGGAGCATCCGTCGCCACATTTACCCCATTCACCGATGCCCGTTGACGCCGGTTGCGCTGCTTTTGAGCATATTCCACCTGCTTGGTTTGGGCGATCGCATAAGCCGGGGTATCCCGAGGAATCTGTTTGAGAATCTCGATCGCCCCCTTAAAATCCTGCTTGCGCGCCCGTTGATAGGCGGACTGCAACAGTGAATTCCCCTTAATCCGCTGCTTGTCGCGATATTCTCTAATCTTATCTTGGACCTTAGCGTAAGTCGGGGTCCCCGAGGGAATCTTTTCGAGCAACTGAATCGCCTTAGCAAAATCTTTGGCGATCGCCGCTTGGTAAGCTTCGGTTAATAACTGATGCGCTTCGGCTTCGAGGCGGATCCGATAACTTTCTTCATACTCGGGAATTTTAGAAACCGCTTCCTCATAAGCCGGAGTCCCCGGGGGAATCTTCCTGAGTAATTCTAAGGCCCCCTTAAAATCTCTTTCTCCCCCCTTGGCATAAGCAGCTTCCAACCATTCCGGCGTTTGCGGTGCAACTTGCACCGTCGCTTCCTCCACCCAGGGAGTAATTTTATCCTGCCAATAGGCAATCTCAGGAATTGGGGCGGCAGCTTGGATCACTTCGACCCACTGCTGTTCCTGATAGGCTTTTTCTACTATCGGGAATTGGCTCTGAGCTTTTTCCCAGTCTACTCGCCAACGGTCCAGGTTAGTGCGAGCTTCACCATAAGCCTCACTAAAGTTGGGAATCGCCTCAGCCAGGGCGATCGCTTTGTCATACTCCCCGGCATGATATTCTATAGTCGCCTGGGTTAAAAGTTTCGGCCCATCATCGGCGGTGGAAAAAGAGAACAGGGAGGTTAGGCCACCTGTAATCACCAGGGAATTCACTGCAAACCCACCCCACATTCCCAACAGCAGAATATTAGAACCCTTAACACTACTGCCCTTTTTCGCGGGGATCGCTTGGGGTGGGAGTGAGGATTGAGCAATGACGGAATCTGGCGTCACATCCATTTGTGTAGACGACATAGATTCCCTTTCTAAGGGTTGATTAGGAAGCGTCATCCCTTCAGGTGATGGGTCCAAAGGGGAGATGGGGGAGATGGGGGCGATGGGGGCGATGGGGGCGATGGGGGCGATGGGGGCGACCCTATCCATCGCATCACGCTGTTCCATCGGATCCGGTGTTGGTGCAGAGGTGAGGGTTACGGGAATTTGAGCGGCGATCGCCACTTCTATCTCTGGGATCGCGGCAGTGTCCTGAGTTTCTTCTCTTGTCTCCGAGGTGGGTATGGGTTGAATTTCTATGGGGTGGAGATTGATGGGTTTGGATTCAGTAAACTGGAGAAGCTGCAATTCATTCAGAGCTTCGGTGGCAGATTGGTAACGATGTTTGCAGTGATAGCGCACCATTTTGCTTAACAGAGCAACCAACGCCGAACCCACGGGCGCGATCGCATCTGAATGCCAATCAATTTCTCCCGTGTGGGAGTTCACTTCTAAGTCTGCCGGATGGAGTCCGGTTAAGGCTTGAATTGCCAGTAAGCCCAAGGCATATATATCACTGTTGGGACGGGAGTTTCCCGTGAGTTGTTCTGGGGGTAAATAGCCAAAGGTAGCGATCGGCAAGGCGATCGAGGATTGTCTATATCCCGAGATATTTTGGTCCCGAATCCGTTGGACACTGGCAAAGTCTACGAGGGCGAATTTCCCATCATCGGCCCGTTTAATGAATTTATCCGGGGCGATATTGCCATGAATAAACCCGTTTTGGTGGATGAAATGAAGCAGGGATAAGCCTTGTTTGAGAAACTCCAAACAAGCGCTTTCACTCCATCGCTTGCTACAGCGTTTGCCGATGGGTAGCAGGTGACGGAGTTTCACCCCTTCAATCCATTCCTGAACTAAATAGGAGGAATCTGCTTCGGTGAAACAGTGCAACAGTCGGGGAATGCGATCGTGGGTTCCTAGTTGTTTGAGGGTTTGGGCTTCAATCCCAAATAAGTGTTGCGCTGATTTGAGACAATGGGGATTGGGATTGGCTAGATTAAGCTGCTTGATGAAACATTGAGGATGGTCTGGGTTTTTTGTATCTTTAGCAATGTAGGTGTTACCGACCCCATCGGCATTTAAAACTTTAACGATTTGATAGCGATCGGCTAATAAGGTTTCTAATATGGGCATTGACGCGACTCTCTGCATAGAAATAATTTCCACCTTGATCTTGAAGTTTCACAGAGGTTTAGAATCAACCCGATCGCTTGGTTAGAGGCCCCAACAATCTCTCCAACTCTCTGGCATCAAATCGTTGTAGCTGTTCGCTTGACCCTTTGGGCGAGTCGAATCGAGCCAGGTTTGATCGGATGCTATCGGTCCGTTGGGCGATCGCCCTATGCCTTCGATGGGGGATGCACCACTCATCAGCAGTAAAACTACTCACTGCTAAGACCGGGGTTTCTAGCCAAACTAGGAGCTTATTCAGGTATCAGTGCAAACAATGTTCAGCTTTTCGCTTTCTCTATCAGGAATATTGCCCATTATTTTTGAATGCCCCGAATTTTCTTCCATTAACCGGGTTTTGCTCGTTGGGGTATTCTATATAACATTAATTTCAACCCGGACTTAACCCTCTAACCGGGTAAAAGCTCAGACTCCGCCTCAGTTTGGCCGTAGGCCCCTTCTTCCGCAAAAGGGGTGGAATCGCTCAATTTTTTGCCAGGTTACTCCGGGCTTTAGTGATAACAACATCCTGCAAATATTCCCGTATTCCCAAGGCTTAAACCTCCTTTTAAATTCTTGTATAATGTGTCAAACACTATAGAAAAAATGAATTAATTTTTATTAAAGTTTGCTCTTCACTTTACCCAAATTTAATCGATAGCCTCACACCCGCTCTAGTCCCGAGGGTATCCATCCGCCAGAAAAATTTTCCGCTCATAAACTGGGTCTTTACCCCAAATTGTGCATGGATATTCATCGGGTATGCACCGAACCCCCGGTTCGGGGATGAACCCACCGATGCTGTAAAACTCAAAAAAAACCAGATTGTCCGGATAACCCGTATTTAGGGTGAAAGATCCTAAATGCTAAGTAGACTTTTTGAAATTTGTGAGTATAAATGTAGCCCAGACCAATCGGTGAGGTATCTCGGGACCTATACCCATTTCCAGTCTTGTTTTAAATTACTGCTTTTGTAAGTTCTTTAACCTGGGTTGTCGGTTCAAATATCAAGAATTATCAACCCGGTTTTTATGGCGCTATAAATTATATTGAATACTGATTAAGCTCAGGAGAATATTATTTTTAGACCAGTCATGAAATAAAAGAAGTCACGGCTTAATTTATAGGGTTTTTGATTTCAATACTTGGCTTCCAAAATCAATCATATTGTAGGGTGGAATCATCATGGCTATATTTGTTTTTTCTGTTTTGTTTATTCTGTTTACAATTGAAGTTTTAAATCCCAAGAAATCTAAAAAAACATCTAAGTCACATCACTCCAAACCGGGCAGAAACCAGAATATCCAAGATCGCAAACCCCACTTAGAAGGCAATCATCCTAAAACAAAACAAAACTCTTCAGAAGGAACCCATCCTTCTAAATCCCATAGAGTCTCAAATTAAGAAATAGGCAACCCAACTCACTCTTTCCCCGGGTCAGTACATCATTGAGTTTTGAGTCTCGTCATCGTAGACCCAATAACAGAGCCGTTCCGTGGTAAGCTGTGGGATGGCTTTTTAATTGAGAATTTAGGACTGAGGCTAAACCCAATCATTAAACCGAGGGATTGGGGGAATCTTCATCGGTTCGTTCCCCCAAAATTGAGTAAATAATCGTCTCTTGCTGTTTACCTCGTAGGTGAATGTCAGTAACTTGAACTCCTTGATACCGATCGCAGACGTAGAGATAAGTTTCTTCAGTAACCAACAGGTGATAGAGATTATGAGTAACAATCTCTTTATTCAGGGGTTCGACTCGTGCCGCCACATTCACCGTATCCCCGATCGCCGAATAATTAGCCCGTTGTTTGCCGCCCACACTCCCGGCAATCAGCGGACCTGTATGAATCCCCATTCCCACTTGAATCAACGGTTTTCCTTCCGCTTTCATCCGTTGATTGAGTTGTTTCAGTCTGGCATCCATTGCCAAACAAGCAGCGATCGCATTCATCGCATCCGCCTGAATTTCCTCGGGAGTTTGGCGAGGAAAGGGTAGACCAAACACCGCCATAATGGCATCCCCAATATATTTATCAATCACTCCCCCATGCTCCATAATACATTCGGACATCGCATCCAAATAATCATTCAGCCAGGAGAGTAACTCCCGGGGAGGTAAAGTTTCAGAGATGGTGGTAAAACTCCGAATATCCATGAATAAAACCGTCGCAATCAGTTCTTGAGGCGGTAAATCTCCCTGGTCAAAAATTTCATCCCGATGGTCCCAAACTAACCGAGCCATTTCGGGAGAAATTTGTTTGGCAAAAAGCTGCATAAGCTGTTGTTTTTCGTAGCGATCGCGCAGTTGGACGATGATTCCCGCTAACAGCATGGTGCCGATGGGTGCAGCAACGGGAATCCACCAATTTCCCCAGGTAAAAGCAGCTAAAGCGATAGCCAACCAAGCCAGAGGAAACCCCAATGCCGCTGCAATCTGGAGTTGGGCCAATCCGAAGCGCATCAGACCGCGATCGCTCCATACCCAACTCATGGATAAACTAATCCCAATTAAAATCAACCCCGTTATGACGGGGGGAAGCCGTTTTAAAAACCGTTCCTCTAAGCTATTATCCAAAATCGCTGCATGGATATAGACCCCGGTAATCGGCTGAAGGGGCGAAATTTTGCGGTCAATGCCGGTAGCGACAAACCCAACTAAGACCAGTTGATTCTCAAAGGCATCTGGAGGAAAGCGACCCTCGACCACATCCACGAATGAATAAGTCGGCACTTGTTGGATTCTTCCGGGCCAATTAATCCAGACATTGTGAAAGTCAAACTCTGGATAAGGCTTAACAATAGCCTGGGGTGGAATTTGATGGAATAACGTTTCAGGGTTTTGATTTTCTGAAACTTGCAGCAGGGCTAAACTCAAGGTCGGTATTCCATTAAACCAAACTGTTCCTTGACGGCTAATGCCATCAGGATCCGGTTCATGAAGAATATGACCGATCGCCGCTGCTGCATCCTTTAAAACGGGTAAGGGTTCTTCTTCGGGACCGGCACTGGCGAGGATGGTTTTGCCATTGGCTTGAATGGCGCGCCCGAAAGACTCATCTTGAGGACTCGGGTCCAGAAATAGAATATCAAAACCAATGGCCGCAGGGGAAGAAGAGTTGAGGGCATTCAGAAGTTCGACATAGCGATCGCGAGACCAGGGGAACTGTCCGTAATCCTGTAAACTCTTGCCATCAATGGCAATCACCGTAATCCGGGGATTCCATTTGAGTTCGGGACGAAGATTAAACAGCACCCCATACCCCAACCGTTCTAGGGGTTGCCATGCACCCCCTAGCCCCATTGTCAAGGAAATTACCGCCGCGATCGCCCCGGGGAACAAAGGATGATGAGTTCTAAAATAACCTTGTAGCCACTGTCGAAATCCCACTTGTAGGACCTAACAACTCCATAGAAAGGAATCCAGATTTGAGGAATTCGGATGATTTATTGAACGGGGATCGAATAGACTCGTTCTCGGACTGCCGGTCCGCGCACGACAAACCGGAGTCGTCGGGAGGCGGGTCTGGGTATCAACAGGGAAAAACTGCCATCGGGATTGGTCGCAACAGGTTCACCGTTGAGTAACAAGATATCTGGACTATCAATTTTACCGTGAATCAGAACTCGACTGGAACCCCGGGGTTGGGTGACGAGCAATTCAAATTTGGAGTCGGCAGGAATCGGTTGGGGCGCAGTGGGAGCCAAACCGGGGGCAATCACGGTAAATTGACCATTACCGAGTAGGACTTCTTGTCCGAGGGCACTAGCGCTGACGCTGCCATCAACGGTCCGGACTCCTGTTTGACCGTTGGGTCCGACATCGACTCCAAAGGAGGTGCCGCGCACTCCAGCGACTCCGGTGGGGGTCCGGACTCGGAAGGGGGAATCTCCGGTGCGGTCCTGGGTTAAGAGGGGGTCTTCTAGGGAGAAGGGGAGGGTCTTGAGGGCGATCGCCTCTCCATTGAGTTCCCTTGCCAAATCACGGGTTAACCGTCCCAGGGAAAATCTGACCTGTCCCTGGCGCACAAATAAATCGACATTACCATCGGCAAGGCTTTCGATCTCAAATTCGCTGAGTTCATCCATTTCTAGGCTGCCCCGAAAGTTGTCAAATCGCAAACGAGCGCTGGAGTTTTCGTCGGCAACCCAGGTGCCGATCGCCGGTTGGAAACAGTCCCCAACTTGAATGGGACGGCCTTCAAAGGTGACGTTCCCTCGAAGGGATTCTACTCTCATCCCTCCGGCGCAACTGCCGGTCGTCTGGGCCAATAGATCGGTATTCAGAGGATCCTGACCTGGGGAAAATCGGGGGACGGGGCGACTTTCCCCAGGGTTTAAGGTGTCGGGTATGGCTTCCCCGGACACTTCTAGGGGGGTGAATTGATGTCCTTCTACAAACGAGAGACCTTCTTGGGGAAGGTCTCTGGGGGTCTGGGTTTCCGGTTGAACCTCCGGGGAGGCGATCGCTATTGCTGGAGTGGGAGTTAAAGCGGCGATCGCCCCCCAGGATAATAAGATGGCTCGGACAATCTGAGGTAAACCTAAAACAGGGGTGGAAATATTATTCATCTGCTTGGATATTTTATGGAAGTATTTTTAGAGCATATTGGCTCGATTACACCAAACCCACGACGAACTGAGATTCTCCAGATGTTTCCTCTGGGATAGATTCGTCTTCCGCTTGCGCGATCGCTCAAGGTTGATGCTTTGGCCTCTTGAGTCTAATATAGAGGCACCCCCAACCTGAATCTCTATCAGGTTTCCAATTCTTGAGCTGCCAATCCGGAGCTATTTTGAGCATCCACTCGCCTTCGGTTTGGTCTAAACCTGCCCCCAAGTGCTGGCTGTTCCTCCACTTGTGGATTCCACCGGGCTGCATCCCCAAGGAATTGCATCATGGGAATTGAGGATTTCAGACCATACTCTAGGGTTCAATAACCCAGCGGTGTTCAGTTATTTAATTAATAATCCCTGCCTTGACCAGATTTAGCCAGATTTAGCGGTTTTTTTATGGGTTGACATCAACGGGATGGGAAAGGGCTGGATTGGACGGGGATATAGATGCGTTGTGGGTCTTTGGGACAGATAAACCCAGGATTGCACTGACCAAAATCACACCATAGACCAGGTACAGATGGATCGGGCTGAGTGACAAGCTGAAGGTAAATTTTGAGGGTCTTGTCGCACCCACGACGGTTTCTATGGGATTCCGTTCCGGTAAAGAATCGGCTAAGGCGGACCCATCTAATCCCAAAGCATCTCCAAGGCGACGGATAAACCCTCGGACGTAGATATCCTGGGGTAATTTCTCAAGGGCTCCGGTTTCGAGGGCGCGGATCTGATAGTGGGGGATATGGGTTCGGTTGTACAGTTCTTCGCGAGAGAGTCCTTGCTGTTCTCTGCGTTGTTGGAGTTCTTGACCCAGTTGCCCCAGGGTCTCTTCCCAGAGGCGATCGCTGTTGAGTCCGGTTCGATCGCTGATCCCCGTCATGAATGGGTCAGTTTCTGTGGATCTGATTGCGGTCCCATTCTCTAAGTTGGTTCGATTCACCAGAGTCTCTTCCTCTGCTGACTTGGGTCTGGATACTCCAGTAAAATTAAAGGCTAAATTCGATCCAGTCATGACTATTTTCTCCGTGCTTTAGGGAAACAGATTCTCATGTAGAAGTGTAAAGCGTCAAGATGTGGGGTAACACCCCTCGGATGTATAACCCCTCAAGTGATAACAACTCTCAGGGGAATTTGTCTACTCTCCAAATCCGGGTTAGGTCCCTAATCACCCAACTTTTTTGTAGAAACCCCAGTTAAAAAATCGGCAACGATCGCATTGAAAGTCTCTGCAGTCGCTAAAAACGGCCAGTGATTACCTGGAATCCGATGGAGGGTCAGATTTTTGAGATAAGTTTTGTAAGGTTTCATTTGCCATTCGGCACGATTCACACCCTGTTCCGGTTGAATGAATAGGGTCGGGGTACTTAGGGGTTCGGTTAATCCGTCCACGCGCAGAACATCCTCAAAAATGCCATTTCGGGCGGGGATGGTAAACTTACTCCCCCACTCTCCATTGGGTTTTTCCTCAATCCCTTCTTCAAAAACCAGTTGTTGCAAGGGACTCCACCCCCGGTACTGATCCAACTGCTGCGCCTGCACCTGTGCCGCTTCATAACTGGGAAAGGGACCCATCATTTTCAGGCAAGCTAAAGTCCGGTAAAGGATGGGAAAACTCAGCTTCATGATCGATGGCATCTTGGTGATAAAGATGGGGTCCACCAAAATCATGCTGTTAAAACGCTCCGGATGCGATCGCGCCCAAATCGGAGCAATTTTCGCACTCCAAGAATGGGCCAAAACATGAGCCGATCGCCAGTGGAGATGCTCTACTAACCCTTCGAGATCCCCGAGTACATCTGAGGTGGTGTAACCCTTCACGGGTTTACTGCTATAACCGTGACCTCGCAGATCCGGTGCAATAATATGATAGCGATCGCTCAGGTATTCCCCTAAACTCGACCAAACTAGAGCATGGTCTCCCAACCCATGCAACAACAATAACGGATCTTTCCCTCGATTCCATTCCAGATAAGAAAGCTGGAGATCGGGGAAATTCAGGGTGTGACGGGTTGGCATCATCGCAGGTGTAGATTTTAGAGGGGAAAGTTTAGATTTTAGATTTTCGGTAAAAAATTGGCAATTGAGGATTCTACGGATTTCTTAGGGGCGATCGCCACCCCACCGCCAATCATAATGGCAAATCGGACAAGTTATGCGATCGCATCCCTTTATCCCTTTACGTCTAAAATATGCTACAATTTCATTCCCGAGTACAGTTTGACATCAGATTAAACCTTTGAATCAAAAACAGATCACATTAGGAGTATTTTGGACCATTGCTGGTCTGACGCTGGCCCTCTGGATACTCAGAGGTCTGCGCATTTTGACCGGAATTTCCAGTGGTGTCCTCTGGATCTTAATTTTTCTGTCCATTACCTTCGGGGTCCTTTATCGCCTCCAAACCCCCAGACGCTATTAACCCAACCCGATTATTCATCCTC
>CAYUEH010000080.1:0-13692 GCA_964442465.1 uncultured Laspinema sp.
AGAACGACTGAAGTCGTTACTACGAACTGAAGAGAACGACTGAAGTCGTTACTACAAACATCCTCCCTATCCTCCCTATCCTCCCTATCTCCCCCATCTCCCCCATCTCCCCCATCCCCCCTATCCTCCCTATCCTCCCTATCCTCCCCTATCCAATGACCAATGACCAAGGACAAATGACCAACACTATGAACGCAGATAGCACCAACCGGATTTGGATCTACGACACTACTTTAAGAGATGGCTCTCAGCGCGAGGGGATGTCTCTGTCTATCGAGGATAAATTGCGAATTGCTCATCGCCTCGATCGCCTGGGAGTCCCATTTATTGAAGGCGGATGGCCTGGGGCCAATCCCAAGGATGTGCAGTTTTTCTGGAGACTCCAAGAAGAACCCCTGCAAAATGCCGAAGCAGTCGCCTTTTGTTCCACCAGGCGTCCGGGAAAAACAGCGGCAGAGGACCCGATGTTACAGCCGATTCTCTCCGCCGGGACCCGCTGGGTGACGATTTTTGGCAAATCCTGGGACCTTCATGTGATTGAAGGACTCAATACCACCCTGGAAGAAAACCTAGAGATGATCCGCGATACCATCGAGTTTTTGCGGAGTCAGGGACGACAGGTGATTTATGATGCCGAGCACTGGTTTGATGGTTACAAACACAATCCCACTTATGCGCTGAAAACCCTAGAAACGGCGATCGCCGCTGGTGCGGAATGGATTGTTTTCTGCGACACCAATGGCGGCACCTTACCCCATGAAATCAGCCAAATCACCAGCACCGTGATTCAAACCCTCCGCCAAAATACCGATATCCCCATCAATTTTGGCATCCACACCCATAATGACGCGGAAACTGCCGTTGCCAACGCTTTAACTGCGGTTTTGGAAGGCGTGCGGATGGTTCAAGGCACGATTAATGGCTATGGTGAACGCTGTGGCAATGCCAACCTTTGCTCTTTAATTCCCAATCTTCAGCTTAAATTGGGTTATGATTGCATCGACCCGAGTCACTTGGTGAAACTCACGGAAACCAGTCGCTATATCAGTGAAGTGGCTAATCTCGCCCCGGATGATCATGCGGCTTTTGTGGGGCTTTCAGCTTTTGCCCATAAGGGGGGAATTCACGTTTCTGCGGTTCAGCGCAATCCCTTGACTTATGAACATTTACAACCGGAATTAATCGGCAATAAGCGCCGGATTGTGGTGTCGGACCAAGCGGGGATGAGTAATATTTTGGCTAAGGCGGCGACTTTTGGGATTGACCTGAATAAAAAAGATCCCAAATGTCGCCAGATTTTGGAGAAGTTGAAAGAGTTGGAAAATCAGGGGTATCAGTTTGAGGCGGCGGAAGCGAGTTTTGAATTGTTAATGCATGAAGCAGTAGGCGATCGCCAGACGTTTTTTGAAATTAAAGGCTTTCACGTCCATTGCGAACAACTCGAAGGGATGACCAATGTTCTGGCAACGGTTAAGGTTGGGGTGAATGGCAACAATATTTTAGAAGCGGCTGAAGGCAATGGTCCAGTTTCGGCTTTAGATGCCGCCCTGCGCAAAGCGTTGGTTAATTTTTATCCGGCTTTAGCGGATTTCCAACTGACGGATTATAAGGTGAGGATTTTGGATGGTGGGGCTGGAACTTCGGCTAAAACTCGGGTTTTAGTGGAATCGAGCAATGGTCAGCAACGCTGGACGACGGTGGGGGTTTCTACTAATATTATTGAAGCCTCCTATCAAGCGGTGGTGGAAGGATTGGAATATGGGTTGATTCTGCAAACCCAAGGCAAGGAAGTGGTCACGGTTTCTTAGAAAGATATTCAACTAATCGCGTTTATGGGAGTTGGCCTCTTGTCTTGACTCCTTTTTTTTTATGAAATTTTTTTCAGCGAATGACGGTGGGCAGATTTTGGATCTATCTCGGGATAGAGAATAGATTAAGGAGGAGAATCAGGGGGTCAGTCAGTTGTCAAACTGTCACAGAAGGTCCGGTAGGTGCCTGAGACTGGAATCATAATAAAGTGATTCTTCATCGTCTAGGATTTTAGCCCTCATGCAGCGCTTAGAAAGTTCCACTGTCTCTGAAATCAGTTTTTCTCAGGTTCCCGAAGATCCTCGCATTGAGCTCTCGCTTGCGGAAAGGTTGGGAGAATGCCAGGAAAATTTATTACGAGTTTTAGTGGTTGCTTCTGGGGGTTGCACGGCGTTGAGTTTGTTGGCGTCGCCGATGGTGGGACAAGTTGAAGCGGTGGATAGCAATCCGGCGCAGTTGCATTTAGTGGAGTTGCGTCGTCAGGCATTGTTGCATTTACCGTTATTGGACCAGATGGCGCTGATTGGGGGCGATCGCACCACGCACAGTCGGGAACGACTGGACCTCTACAAAGAATTGCGGCCCTATCTGCCGGAAGCGACGTTATCTTTCTGGGATGCTCGACTCGAACAGATTGCTGAGGGAATCAATCAGGTGGGCCGATTTGAGACCCTGACGAGTCAGTTATCGGCCCAATTTTCGGCTTTGGGATTGGATCCGCTACAAAATCCAGCCCAGAGTCTGGCGCATCCCGGGTGGCAAGATTGGGTTGAGTCTATTTTCACCCCGGAGGAACTGGTGAATATTTTTGGGGAAATTCCGGTGAAGGGGTGGCAGGGACTTTCATTTGGGGAGCATTTTGCTCAGAGGTTGGCGGTGGCCCTCAATAAGATGCCTCCCCAAGAAAATTATTTTATGACCCAACTGTTTGCCAACTCTTATGCTGAGGGGTTAAAAGGGGTCCCAGTTTATTTACAAAATCTTGCTCAAGGGACGATTTTGGCCCTGGGAGCCCACCGTCTGAAACTGCATAATGGTCAGTTTTTAGAAAAGGTTGTGGAACTGGGTCAAGCGGGGGGATTTGACCTGATTTCTATGTCAAATTTTGGGGATGGGATGGCCCCTGATGAGTTAGGGGGGGCGATCGCCAAGATCGCGCAATACTTAAATCCCGGTGGCGCTTTAATCGGACGCCGACTCCAGGGTAATTATGATTTAGGGGCGCTGATGGACCAGTCGTTGCAGGTGGATCGGGAATGGAGCGCTAGATTACTAGGGATGGAACGCTCTTATCTCTATGAAGAGGTGGTGGTGGGGTTTGCCTGATGAGGCGGCGATCACTGCTGAGTGGAAGGGGTTGACTGGGTGATGGGGAGCAGAAATCGGCTACCCCTGGGAACCCTGGACCCGGAGTTTACTCTAAATTAATCCCCACTTCACCCCCTTGAGACGGCTGTGTAGTCGAAGGCCCTGGGTCATAAGCTCCTTTTAGTGAGGCGAATTCTCCACAACTCGCGTGTTTTCTCACTGAAGCGAGATAAGATAGGCAGTGAACAAAAACTCACTTCTTTGCATCTTAAGTCCAAGGCAACAGTCGTCGTTACATAAGGGTGAGAGAACAACTGTGATTCCGCAAGAATTTTTAAAAGTGGTAACAGTCGAACGGGGCGTGTCGGAGTCGGAAATTCAGGTTTTATCGTATGCGCTGCATGGTGAATCCATCGCGGCGATCGCCATTAACCTGGGGATTCGACCCGAAGCGGTCCGCAAACGACTCGGTGAAGTGTACAAAAAATTTAAAATCGGGGGCGCTGGACCCGGGAAAATGGCCAAGTTACAACAAATTCTCGTCAGCGAGTATCAAGACCATCAAACCGGGATCAGCTTACACAGTAACGGACTCCAGAATGGGTCCGCTTCTTGTGTTAAATCCATTTATGATTGGGGCGAGGCACCGGATAGTTCGATTTTTTATGGGCGAGATCTGGAACTGGCCACCCTAAAACAGTGGATTTTAGAGCAAGAGTGCCGGGTGGTCTCGATTTTGGGGATGGCAGGGATGGGTAAAACTACTCTGTCTGTTAAATTGGCTCACCACATTCAAGAGCAATTTGATACGGTGTTATGGCGAAATTTGCGCCAAGGTCCATCCTTAACTGACCTCCTGGATAATTTACTCAAATTGCTCTACCCTCATCAGGGCGCTTATTCTATTCCGGAACTCAATGACAAAATCTCCCTATTCCTGGAATATTGTCGCCATCATCGCTGTTTGTTAATCCTGGATGGTGTGGAGACCCTGTTACAAGGGGGTGAACTTTCGGGACAGTATCGAGAGGGTTATTCCGAGTATGGAGACTTTTTTAAACGGCTTTCCTGCCAACCCCACAAGAGTTGTGTGCTGATGACCAGTTGGGAAAATCCCAAGGAAATTAGTTTACAAGAAGGGGATTATTTACCCGTTCGCTCTCTACAATTGACGGGTTTAAATGCAGAGGGATCTACTCAAATTTTAAAAGATAAAGGATTGATGGTCGAACCGGCTTGGGCTAATTTATTTGACTTATATCGAGGCAATCCTGTAGAACTAAAAATTGCAGCACGGACGATTCAAGAGTTATTTGGGGGGCAAGTTGCGGAATTTCTGAAACAGGGCACGTTAGTGTTTGGGGAAATTGGGGAGTTGCTCGCCCAACAGTGCGATCGCTTGTCTGGATTAGAAACAGAAATTCTCTATTGGATGGCGATCGAGCGTCAACCGCTATCCTTAGAGCGTCTACGTCAGATTATGTTGTTGCCGGTGCCGTTACAGGAATTATTAGAAGCAGTGGCTTCTTTGGGACGGCGATCGCTGCTTGAAAAAACATCGGACCCTGAGCGGGCTTTATTTTCCCTCCCGCCAGTTTTGTTGGAATATGTCACCAGCGCTTTGATGAGTCAAATTTTTGATGAATTACAGCAGGTTTTTAATACTAAAAAGCCGGAGAAATTTTTGCGGTTCCGTAGTCATGCTCTGGTGCAACCGGAGGCGAAACCCCAGGTTCAACAGGCACAACTTGAGCATATCATCGCGCCCCTAGGCGATCGCCTCCGACGCACGATTAGAAGTGAAAGTCGGATCGTTGATTATTTAACCCAAATTGACACACTCTTGCAAGGAGAACCGACCCTAGAAGTGGGATATAGTAGCGAAAATGTCAAGAGTCTCCTGAAATCCCTCCAACCGGAGAAAAAATAAGCGATCTCGCTTCACAGGACACAGACAACCCTCCCCCCACTCACCCCAAAACCCAGGGAAGGGGGCAGCAAAAAGCCTTGTTCTCGGTCATTTTTGTTGAATTTTTGTTGGACATATCTACTTCTTCGAGTCCCCTCCCCGATGTCTTGGGGAGGGCGAAGGTCCCATCCCCAACCCGAGTTAAGCAGTTTTTCCCCAATCCCCCCCATCCCCCAAGGACAAAGGACATCGGACATCGGTTTCCCCCCCATCCCCCAAGGACAAAGGACAAAGGACATCGGACAGCAGTTTCCCCCCCATCCCCCAAGGACAAAGGACAACGGACAAATGACAAATCCCCACCGCCAATTTCCCCAATAATGTGAAACAATTTGGGAAAGTTGTGATAAACTACTTTAGTAGAGAAAAAACTCTACACTAAAAATCAAACCCAATTCCGTACCCATAGCAAGCGCCAAAGCGAGCTCACCGATTAAGAAGTTCGACTTAGATCTTCTGAGATCGCCCTGGAGACTGATTGGCTATACAGTAGGAAGCCAATCTCCCTACTGACTATTGTAGGGAACCCCAACAAGTTTAATCCTTCCGGAAATGTGGAGACTTTCTGACTTGGAAGAAAGCGCCTCCCACCTGACTCTGCTGGATGCGATCGCCATCCCGGGCAAGGGTAACCCATAGGGTTAGGGGGTGGCTCATAGGCAGGACCGCAGGAATCGAGAATCAGGTTAAAGGCCCTCGGGAGTCCGAAATTAGGCGAATCGTCAAAAAAAATCAAAAATAGACTTGCCAAAAGTAGCGTGCTACGATAAAAGATATAAAGTAGCTTTCCAACCGATTACCGAGTCTAGGATTTTTCCGAACCGGCACTCAACTAACTAAAGTTGAGGATTGCCGCTCAGTCCAGATAGCGAAGATAGCGTGGCTCGACCTTATTTGATAGTCGAGAACCGACGATCATTCCTCCCATTGACCTAGAATATCGGCTAGAGCAAAAAGAAAGGACTTTCCAATGGTTCAAAACGTTTCCTTAGCTTCAGGTGGTTTACACAAACCGTGCAAATCTCCGGATTATATACCCTGTTCGGCTGGAAGTGTGTCAAGGCCGATACCAAACCGACTCGACGGTCTAACGAACTTGACTAGCTGAAACTGATGGTAAAAAATGCAGGCACTTTTTTAAAGAGGTCTGGAAGCGGAAAACCCCAACTTCGCGCTGGAACGGCATATCCATCCAGCAAAAATCCACCGTCAACTCTACGAGGATGGCGAATAAAACCTTGCGAAGTATGGTAAAAAGATTGGAAAGCAATTGTATGTTGTTAGAATTTTTTGGAAAATTAAAGAGGTATTATGACCCAGCAGGTTTGTCACTCGATGGATAAATTACAGCGTCAGGTGCGATCGTTAGTAGAATCAAAAATCCTCAAGCCCACGGATAGCCTCTGGAAAATCGCTTTTCTCTATGGAGATGAATGGGCTTATTGGAAAAAAGAATTACTTGAATTTGGGTTTTCAATGAAAGATCCGGTGGTTCACCTCTTAGCGGTAGAAACCTGGGAAGAAGACGAGTAGAACCCGGGAATCAGGATAACCGGGAAAAAACAGAGGAGCGATCGCCTGATCCATGATCGTTTAGCCCAGCTAAAGCTTCTGGTGTTCGCTCATCTGTCCTCCCGAATATCCCTATTTATAAGCACTGGGATAAAGCCCGAGCCAGTTCAGCCGCAGTTTGATAGCGATCGCTCGGTTTAGATTCCGTGGCCTTTTCAATCGTCTCTCGGACTTGCGGAGTAATGCGCGGATCACCTTTAAGGTTAAACCCATAGCCCGAACCTATCAGCTCAAAAAACTTCTGAGGACTCTCCCCAGTCAGTAAAAAAATCAACGTCGCACCGATCGCATAAAGATCCGACTGAGTTAATGGCTCACCTCGGTTCTGTTCCGGTGCCGTATAATCCGGTGCGCCAATGCAAGTCCCCAAGGGGGTACCAATTTCCTTGACCGCGCCAAAATCTAGCACGATAATGCGATTATCCACCGTCCGCACCATCAAATTAGCCGGTTTGATATCCCGGTGAACAATGGGCGGACTTTGGCCATGAATATACTCCAATACCTCACAAGTTTGAATCATCCAATCGATCGCCTGAGATAAAACAACCGGACCGCGCTGATAAACTCGCTGTTCCAAATCCTGACCGTGGATCATCGCCATGGCCAGATATTTTTTGCCCTCATCCACAAAAAAATCATAAAACTGCGGGACCCCGGGATGATTCAACCCCTTGAGGATCCGAGCTTCCCGTTCAAATAACTCCCTTGCCTTAGGAATCCGGGTCATATCCGCATTCATTTCCTTTAACACCAACATTTTGGGACGGGGATTGTTTTCCTCCGGAGGAACGAATGCCAGATAAGTTGTACCCATTCCCCCTTGACCCAAAGTTTTCAAAATTTGATACTCTCGGATCTGCCGTTCCACCTGAATCGGTGCGCCGCAGTGAATGCAGAACAGGGTATTGGGAGGATTATTGCCATGAGTACAAACTGGGGAAACTGGGGAAACTGGGGAAACTGGGGAAGCCGGGGAAGCCGGGGAAGCCTGAGAAACCGAGGGGTCCAGAAGAACCTTTAACAAGGGACCTCCTCGGGCTAACTGAATCAGCGCCCCATGACTGAGGCGCGATCGCTGTACCGGGTGACCATTGACAAACGTGCCATTAGTCCCATAATTGATCAACTGCCAGACAGTGCCGTGAGTGCTATCCTGGGTCAGATGTAACTCCAAATGCAGGCGAGACACGACCGGATCATCAAGCACCAGATCATTTTGTTCCGGCGATCGGCCAATGCGAATCACATCAGCCTTCTCAAACCGCCACTGTTTAATCGGAGAATTCGTGTCGTCTACCAAAACCAGAGTAACCACTTCGGCAACTCCTCGAAACATCATTGAAACTGAGCCTTAAACCTGATCGAAGCACAATCTACAAGCGCACCGCAAGCCAAAACCCCAGCTTTCGGTACGCCTGCTGGAGGTTTACCGTTCGCGGACTAGGGCACGAACGGCGATCGCCGTAATATTATCGTGACCGTTATATTGATTACCCAACTCAATTAACGCCTCAACCCCAGGCTCTAAAGGCATTTCTGCATTCAGGAGGGGTTCGAGATGAGTCAAATAGTGAGTCTCTAACAAATCATTATCCGTCAGCCCATCCGAAGCCAGAATCAATAAAGTATCTTCCTCTATCTTAAAAAACTGCACATCGGGGCTGACAAAATCCTCATTGCGAGGTCCCAGCGCCTGGGTGAGTTGGTAGGCATCCGGACGCAAGTAGGCCGTTTCCGGATCCACACCGCGCTGAATTTCCCGTTGCCCCACTTCATGATCCACCGTAACTTGCTGCAATCCCTGACGCCGAGTAAACCGATACAGCCGACTATCTCCCACATGAGCAATCGCTACATTCTGATCTTGAACTAACACCAACACCAGGGTTGTCCCCATCCGCCCACTGCCTCCGCGCTGTTCCGCTTGGTTGAGGTCATAAATCGCCTGATTTGCAAACAGCACCCCGGTGGAAATGACTTCTTGATTGGGTAAGCTATCCTGCCAATGGCGATGGAAATATTCCCGCAGCTTTTCCACCGCTAAGGCACTGGCGATTTCCCCGCCTTCATGTCCTCCCATGCCATCACAAAGAATGTAAAGTCCCTTGTGCTGGGTTGAAAACGCTCTCGCACCCTGACGCTGCTTGACTTGGGTTTCAATGCCAAAATCGTCTTCGTTATGGGTGCGTTGCCGTCCGATATCCGTCTGTCCCGATGCTTCGAGGCTTTCTAACAGAATCGGCATGACCATTGTTGGACTATCGTCCAGATCTAGATTATCGGAGATTGCGCCCAGGTAAATCGGGTCTGATTGGGGGGAACTGATGGGAGTTGGCGGTTCGAGTTGAGATTGCAGGATTTCTAGGCGCGATCGCAACCCTTCCACACTGTCCCACTCGGCCTCCAGTAATTCTGCCACCACCTGTTGTAACTCAGAACTCTCATCCTCTTCTGTCTCCGGTGTCAGTTGCGCTGAATTCAACAGAGTTTGCCAAAACTCTCCCACTGCCGTGAACCGGGGGGTGGTATCGGGCAAGTCGGGATATAACCGTTGCAGACACAAAATTTGGTCTTCTACATCCAGGCGGAGATTTTGGGGTTCTAGTAAACTTTGCCGACAATGCCAGGGTTCTAATCCGAGCCAGAGTTCCGTCACTTCCTGCAACCAGTGCAGAATTTGGGAGGGAAGGATGGGGTTAGTTTGGACATATTCAATTAGGGCCGGTTGGGTGGAACGGTCTTCTAAGAGGAGGACCTGGCGATCGCCCCAGTGCCATGCATCATGGATCGCCGGAACGATCGCGTAAAATTGGGAGTGGAGGGCCAGATACGCTTTGGCGATCGCCGGAATGGCCAGGGCCCAAGCGGGATTAGGATTATCCAGGCGATCGGGGCTTTCTACAGGGTGAGAACTCAAAGCCAACAAGGGCGATTGTTGCAGGGGAACGCAGTCCAATACCTTGACCTGAATTTCCCCCGGGTTGAGTTGATTTAAGGGCAGATCGTCCAAGAGTTGATAGCGTTCCTCTTGGTCTAAAAACGACCCCGCAGACAGCATCTCCTCGGGTTCCTCGTCAGGTTCCTCGGGGATGTCTAATGCTGTTGCCGCCGGGATCACCCCTTCGGATTGTTCTTCTTGTTCTTCAGATATGGGAGTCTCCGGAATATCCAGGTCCGTCTGTTCTATTGCCGGTTCTGTCTCCGGGGAGGATTCCTCCAGGGTAGCGACTGTTGGGGTTTCTACTGCCGCCTCAATCTCCAGAGTTTCTCGATAGGGTTCTGTACTTTCCCGGACTTGTTCCACCACTTCCGACAGACTGGCAATCATATCAACCTCGGAAATCTCAGTGGCAGTCTCAGGGGAAGTCTCAGCAACTGCTTCCTCTGTCTCTACCTCGGATTCTATTTCCGGTACTTCTGGGATATCAGTTTCCAAGGGTTCCGAGACGGATGCCACAGCCATTTCCGCCGTCGGCATGGTTGCCACAGATACAGATTCCTCAACCGCTGGAGTATCAACCGCTTCTGTAACCTCCAGACTCTCGGATACTCGTTGGCGATCGACGATCGCCAGCCAAATTTGCCCCGTGATCGCACCGCAATTATGGCAGTTTAAATCACTGGCCAGCACCGGGGTTCCACATTCCCCACAGGATTTATGGGTGAGGGACATCCCACATTTTTGACAAAACTTGTTAGAGTTGGGGTTCTCGAAATGGCATTTAGGGCAGACAAGCATAGTAATATTCCAGTTCAGAAATTTAAGAGTTTTAATCAACCTGGATTTTTAACGATCGCATCTTAATGTAGGATACTACCTGGATTTTAGCGTTCCTATCCCATCGAGTTAGCAAGCCCAAAGAAGGGGATCCGCTTTAGGGTGGGGCTATACGGACTAGCGCTGTCAAGGGGTCTTGATTTGTAGGGGCGCTTCGAGAAGCGCCCCTACAAGAAACAATGATTTTTCGTCATCAAATTTACATCTTGGACAGGCGATCGCTCTCGCGCCCCTACAAGAAACAATGATTTTTCGTCATTAAATTTACCACATTGACAGGGCTAGGCTATACGGACGAAGCCTGCCTACGCAGGGTCAGAAAGAAAACAGTCTGTAAGAACCCTTAAAATGCTTGGATCCATTCCTTGACTTCGTACTCGGTCCAAATTCCATTTTTCCAATAGGGGTCACCCTCGACTGCCTCCCGGACGGTTTGTTCATCGGGGGCTTCATAAATCCCAAACACTTTGGTGACATCTTGGGTTGGACCCAGGGTAATCACCAAACCCGCTGCTTTTTGGGCGCTGATTCCATCCAGATGGGCTTGTCGATAAGGGGCGCGTTTTTCCAGCACATCTTCGCAATAGCTGCCCCACATTACATACTTCGGCATGGTTTAATTTCTTAGACAGGACTTTTGCAATCTTTAACATTAAAACCTAAATGTAGAGGCGAGAAAGCGAATCGCCTCTACATTTAGGGTGGATTTTCTACCTCTGTGTAAGTTCTGTTCGAGTAAAGGTTGACAATTGAACCGTTATATCCCCAGGAATAGGGAAATCTAACAACAGGTCGGGAGGATGAACCCCCGACGGTTGGTTTTGGGGAATATATCCCCAGGAAGAGAGGGGGTTAGCTGCGCAAACTCACCGCAAACTGGCTGACTAAGGCATCCCGAACCTTTTGATGGGCCGGTTCTATCTCGTCATCGGTGAGGGTGCGATCGCTGGCCCGATAGACCAGTCGAAAAGCTAAACTCCGTTGTCCTTCCGGCACATTCTGTCCCCGATAATCATCGAACAGTTGCACGGATTCCAACAAAGACCCCGCACACTGACTCATCACCCCGGTGAGATCACTCACGGCAACATCAATCGACGCATAGAACGCCAAATCCCGGTCTGATGACGGATAGGAGGAGTACGCACTAAACTTACGTCCGAAGGTATCTTGGGTGAGAACATCTAAAATGGGTTGTAACTCCATTTGAAAGATATACACTTCATTCGGCAATTCTCGGTCTTGACGGAGTTGGGGATGGAGTTGGCCGAAGACCCCGATATTCCGGTCCTGCAACCAGAGAGAGGCAGTCCGTCCGGGATGTAACAGAGTGGGATAGGCATTGGATTCAGGACGATAAGCAATCTCCAATCCCAGGCGATCGCAGACACTTTCTAAAATCCCTTTCGCCTCATACCAGGACATGGGCTGTTCCCGACCACTGCGGACCCAGCGCCCTACGGTCGGGTCACCGCCTAAAATTCCGGCGATCGCCTCCTGTTCCTTCAGTCCTTCGCCATCTTTCCAGAATGTGCGGCCCAATTCAAACCCATTTAGAGGACCATTGCCTTGGGCTAAATTATACTCATAAGCATCAATTGCCCCAGAAAGCATTTCCGTCCGTAAGGCGGAATATTCCACAAACAGGGGATTGGCTAAAGCAATTTGATTCTCCTGTTCCGCCTTAACTAACGAATAATGCATCAGTTCCGTCAAACCGGCACTGCGGAAGGCCGATCGCAAATCTCGCCTTGCCTGTTGTTCCGGTCCAAGTTGACCGGCAGCACTTTGGGTCGGTAAAGTTTCGCAGAACTTGTCATACCCATAAAGACGGGCAATTTCTTCGATTAAATCAATTTCCCGTTCCAAGTCCCGAGCCCGATAGGGTGGTACTTGTACGGACCAGACTTGACCGGGGGTAATCGCCGTGAGAGTACATCCCAAAGCAGTGAGAATCGGTTCAATATCCGTTGCTTGTAATTCTCCCGTGCCTTCCCCCTGTTTGATGGGTCCGAGAACCTGATTCACGCGATCGCGACGCAGTTGAATCGATTGGACCGAACCTCCCACCCGCAGTTCTTCCGGACGTGCATCGGCAATTTGTTGATGGACGGGAGTACCCCCTGCGAGTTCTTGGAACAGGGCGATCGCGCGATCGCAAGCCGTTTCTAACCCGGCATAATTCACCCCCCGTTCATACCGCGCCGAGGACTCCGTGCGTAATCCCACCGCCCGAGACGATCGCCGCACTGCCGGCGGGTCAAACAACGCCGCCTCTAAAATTAAATTCTCAGTTCCTTCATAGACTTCCGTTTCTTCCCCACCCATCACCCCAGCAATCGCTACGGGTTTATTATTCGCCGTAATTAAGAGATTTTGCCCTTGCAGAGTGCGGGTTTGACCGTCCAGGGTTTTGAAGGTTTCGCCAGATTGGGCAAATCGGACGCCCAGGGTGAGGGAATCTCCCCCGGCGAGAGTTTGGAGGCGATCGCGATCGAAAGCGTGTAACGGCTGTCCCCATTCCAACAGAATGTAATTCGTGACATCCACCACATTATTAATCGGGCGCACCCCGGAAGCTTGGAGACGCTGCTGCAACCACAGGGGAGAAGGGGCAATTTTCACGCCGGTGATTTCCGTGCCAATATAGGCCGGACAGGCTTTGGATTCGTCAATTTTTAATGACAAACCCTTGCCACCGGGTGTGATGTCTGTGCCAGAGGCAGTCGGTAATCGTAACGAGGCCCCGGTCAGGGCCGCCACTTCTCGGGCGACTCCCACCATACTCAAGGCATCAGCCCGATTTGCCGTAGAGGTCAAGTCTAAAATTACATCATCCAGACCCAATAAGGGAGAAACTGCCGTCCCTAATTGAGGGTTCTCCAATTCAAACTCATGAATCCCCTCGGATTCCTTCGTCAAACCCAACTCCGCTAACGAGCAAATCATCCCTTCAGAAGGGACGCCGCGCAGTTTAGCCTTTTTAATTTTTAAGTCAATTTTGGGCAGATAGGTGCCAATCGGGGCCACTGCGACATAAATATCCGCCTTAGCGTTGGGTGCGCCACAGACAATATTTAAAGGGGAATCCCCGCCAATATTGACCTGACAAACGCTTAGTTTATCGGCATTGGGATGTTGTTCGCGATCGATAATTTTTCCCAACAGGACACCGTTGGCCCAAGTGCGCCGGTCTTCGATATCTTCTACTTCAAATCCAGCCATCGTCAGCGTATGGGCTAACTCTTCTGGA
>CAYUEH010000081.1:0-1482 GCA_964442465.1 uncultured Laspinema sp.
TACAATTGCTCAACTTGTTTTTCAAGACCTATTCCAACCGCATTCCGTATCAGTAAGCATGAGAAACCGGGTTTCTGACCAAAATCTGGGTTAGATCTTCTCCCCAGGAATACAACAGAATTGGAACAGCCGAGGATTGTCAAGTGAGAATTGCCCTTAAACCGCACTTTTTGCCGTTGTAGCAGTTTCGCGCAGGAACAATAGCCGCCACTGGCGGATAATCTGCTGAAAAATGCCTTGTTCTGGGGTGACGAAGGAGGCGATCGCCTCAGATTCCAGAGTATCCAGGGCTACAGTCGCTTGGGCCAAGGTTGCCAGTCGTTGTCCCGGATCCGTCGAATCAGAATTACCCGAGACCAAGGTCCCAATTTTGGCCAGATGACCGATCGCACTGAGGACTTCCGGTCGAATGAGACCCGATGCCGCCATCTGAGGGTCTCCTTCCCCCGGATCAAAGGCGGTAGAGGACTCACTGATGGTTTCCAAGGCAATCTTGAGGTCCGAGAGGTCCTGGACGGCGGCAAATCGGGCCAAAATGGTCAAGGATTCTATAATTTCTGCACCCCCTGGGTAGTCGCGCAGACTCCCCAGGGTTTGTTTATAGTCGGTCCAATCTAATGGGGAGGAATCCCCCTCCAAGGTGAGCCAGTGGTAGAGGAGGGCCGAGAATCGAGTTAAGGGGGTTGGACGATGCGATCGCTGGAACCAAGTCAGCACCCCAATCCCATCCTCAGCGAATTGATTCAACCAATCACTCCCACATTTGACGGGTTGCAACCCCAATTCGCCCAATAACACTTGTCGGCGTTCCGGGATTCCTCGCCAATCTTCGGCACTGACGGGGGTCCAGAGATAGGTGCTTAAATCTGGGTCGCGGGCGATCGCATACAGCAGATGGAGGGGGTACTCAGTAGAATGTAAATATCGGGATAATGTACCCAGGGCGAGGGAACGCTGAAACGGGTTGCGGCAAACTTCTGCGATTCGGTGTAAACCCGCCTTTTCATCCCGTTGCAACGGCTGGAGTAGAGATTTGTGAGTATTGGGCAGTGGCAACACCAGCAACTCATCCCAAAACACCGGATGTTTCTCACCCCGTCGGTTCGGTTTGAGAGCAGCAATCAACTCAATCGGGTAAAACAATAGGCGCAACGAACCGATTGTCACGAGCAAATTAAAGTAAAATCCGATATCAATCCCTCGGGACACTCCTGCCACGAACCGGATTCGGGAGGCAATATCTTTATCTTTGATGATATTCGCCTCGAAAGCAGCTAAGGCCACCGCGATCATAGCAATCACGGCGATCGCAGCCAAGGCAGCCACCCCACTGCGTCCGGCTAAGGCAAAGGCCACAGACCAGATTATTCCGAGGAAAATCGCAAACCCGACGGTGAGTAGCGCCGGATCAATGGCGATCGCCCCGAAGGTCTGTTGATAGGGAGGATTGATGCTCATCAAATCATTCAAAATAAACAGACT
>CAYUEH010000081.1:1582-8540 GCA_964442465.1 uncultured Laspinema sp.
TTGGAGATTCCAGACTTTGAGGGTATGGTCAGAAGAAGCCGAAACCACTTGCTGTCCGTCCGGGGTGATCGCTAATCCATTAATCCACCCCTGATGTCCTGTTAAGTCATACCGGAGGGTTCCCTGATTTAGATCCCAGACTTTAACCGTTCCATCGGCACCCCCGGAAATCACCTGTTCTCCATCGGGAGTGACTGCAATGGTATTCACCCCTCCCGGATGTGCCGTCAAATTCTGCACTTCAGTTCCCGATGAGCGGTCCCACACCTTGATCGAACCATCCAGACTGGCAGAAATAATCTGGGTGCCATCGGGGGTGAGCGTGACAGCATTCACCCCCGCAGTATGACCGCTCAAGGTTTGCCGGAGAGTCCCCTGTTCCAGATTCCAAATGTTCACCGTGCCATCGGTGGCCCCAGAGATGGCCTGGGTGCCATCGGGAGTCACCGCCACCGTCTTGACGGATCCGGTATGACCCTCCAGGGTATGGAGGATTGTTCCGGATTCGATGTCCCAGACCATGAGGCTATTGTCTGCCGAGGCTGAAATTGCCAATGCTCCGTCTGGAGTGACCGCGAGATCTTCAATCCAGCGACGGTGGTTTTGGGAATGATGGATGCGACGACCCCCTCCCAGGTCCCAAATGGTAACAGCGCGGTCTCTTCCCCCAGTAATTACCCGGTCTCCCGGTAGTAACGCCACCGAGTTAATTCCTCCGCGATGACCCGGTAGGGTTCGCACCAATGCACCTTTTTCTAAATCCCAAACTTTTAAGCTGCTGTCTCCCTTAAAGTCTCCCCCTGAGGCGGAAATCGCTTGGGTATTGGAGAGGGCCAGGACCGAATTAATGGACCCGGTATGACCTTGATTCACTGCCAGGGTATAGAGGAAAAATGTGAATGCCAGGAGGAACAAACATTTCACCACCGAGGCGATCGCCATCAGATACAGGTTTCGATATCCCGGGACCTTAAAACTCCCCCGCAATTTACGCCATCCGCTTTGTTGATACAAATCAGGGTCCGCTTTGTACAAATAGCTGCGGAGTACACTGGGACGAAAAAAGACCCAGTAGGCCAGCAGTCCATAATGATAAGGATTTAAAGGATTTAGGGATTCGGGTCTTTCACCCCGATCCAGTGGGAAGATAGGCATGATCATTTTACCGTAGGGGTCAGTTTTACACAGAAACTGTCAAGCTCTTGATCGGTCTTTTCACAGTATTCCTTTTCCGTTCCTCCTCGGGATCTGGGTTGGGTTAAATTTTATGAAGCAACCATCACCAGTCTAAATCAATGGGACAATTCCCCACCGGCGTGGCCGCATCTTCCTCCCGACTGCTGCAAATCATCGCCAGATCCTCCCCCAGATTCAGATTCGGGGGCGCATGATTAAGAGGGTCTCTCTCAGGTTCATCCCTTACCCCCACCGTTTACTGGAGTTATTTTGATTAAGAAACTTATCGGTTAATTTCCCAAAAAAATGCTGGCATCAAGGCATAAATTAGGCTGGAAATCGATAACATTACCCGAACTTGCCTCTAGTCAAAATCGCTGAAAAACGTAACTTCTATTATAAATTTTTCTCGGATTTAACTCAGGGTTTCTTGAAATATCCATCAGTCAATTTTGCTCACCCAACTAGGAAAACCGGCATGAAAACTCATTACCTTTTTTTATTCTCAGTGACTTTAGGCTTGCTCCTCACCCTCGGATCCGGGCAACGGGCACAATCCGTGCGGATTGTTGACGGATTGAAATCAGCAGAACTCTTACGACCCAGTCCATCAGTTGTCGTGCAAACTCCAGATATCCCTCAGTTTGAGGGAGAACAATTAGTAGATATCCAAACGATTAATCCCGACATTACCTTGGATATTCGCTATAATACGGCCAATAATTTCTTGAACGTTCAACTCTACTCTGTCCCTCGATGTCTTCTGCGAACTAGCGTCGCCCACAAGTTATCTCGGGTTCAAGAGCAGTTGCAACCGATGGGACTGGGGTTAAAAGTATTTGATTGTTATCGACCCCTATCGGTGACCCGGAAAATGTGGGAAGCGTTGCCGGATCCGCGCTATGTTGCCAATCCTGCCAGGGGGTCGCGCCATAATCGGGGTGCAGCGGTAGATTTAACTCTGATTGATGCAATGGGCAATGAATTAGAAATGCCCACGGACTTTGATGATTTTACCGATCGCGCCGCCCGAGATTATCAAGGAACCGATGTCAGCAACCAAGCTCGCCAAAATAGCCAATTACTGGAAAGAGTAATGACTCAACAGGGCTTTATTCCTCTGATTACCGAATGGTGGCATTTTGATGCCGAAAACTGGCAAGACTATCCGCTTTTGGATATTTCTTTAGAGGCGATCGAGTAGGTTAATGATTACTTGACTTCAACTAAAAAGTCATAGCTAAACCCTCGGAAATTTGAGTCTAAAACAATTTGATAGTCCCCGGTTGTGGGGAGAGTCCCACTCCAGTTGTCCAGACCCGTATAGTGACCCCCCCCGGTGAGTTCAGTTTGCCGATTGGGGTCATTGGGGATAAAAACAAACGGCAACGCGCCTTCGGAAACCGAGAGGGTTAAGGTTTGACCGGCAGATGCCTTGAGCAGATATTCATGACTTCCTCCGCCAATAATCCGCCCTTTGACTCGCGCAGAGGTGCCATTGGGGGGAAAATTAATCCGTTCTGTGATTTCAGAACAAGAACTTTCGGTGATACTTTTGGCAATCCAACCTTCCACTGGACTATTGATTTTAAACCAGCCATTTTGTTCTTCCGTAACGGTGAGATAAGTCCCATTGCTAAGGGTCCCCAAGAGATTATTGGGGGCAACTTCTGGACTGGAACGAACGTTAGCTGGGGGGTTGGGATCGGAGACGATCGCACTGGTAATTTTGCAATTGTCTTGGGAGGGGGTAATCATGATGGGTTCTGGAGTAGGGGGTGGGGAAGGTTGGGGGGATGGGGGGGATGGGGGAGATTGGGTGGGGGTTTGAGTGACTGGAGGGGGTGATTGGGGTGATTGGGGGGATTGGGATGCGAAATAGGCACCCCCGAGTGCGGCGGCGATCGCGCCTGCCGCCAAAGCAATGATAAACGGTATTTTCCCTTGCATAAGGTTTATGGCATCTTAGCCAAAATAGAACCACTCACCCAGTCTAAACCGTCCAAGGGGTGGGGCCTTTATCCATAGAGATTGATATGAACCCGGGGAGAATGGCCCATTCTTCCATTAGGAACGAGAGCATCCGGAGGGTTCCCCTGGATCCTGCTATCCTGCTATCCTGGTACATTTGTTCCCGCACTGCGTAAGTCGCTTCCCGACTGCTGTGCTTGTGCCGCCGTTTGAGCGTTGACCCGATTCAGTTCGCGGATCCGACGAGAGAGCAGACGGATGATATTGATGGCAATTCCGGGAGTTTCATCAATGGCATCGTAGAGTTGCTGCTGAGTCAACACCAGACACTCGCAGGGTTCCAGAGTCGTGACAGAAGCAGAACGGGGTTCAGCATCGAACAAAGACATTTCGCCAAAACAGGTCCCTTGTTCGAGTTTAGCGAGGTCTCGATTGCCAATGTGAACGCGGACCTTACCAGAAACGACGATATAGAGCGATCGCCCTTCCTGTCCTTCCGTAAAGATGGTATGCTTTGCCGGGAAAGATAGCTCATCCATCACGGAAGCCAGACGCACGAGAAAGTCATCCCGAAGTTCCTTAAAAATCGGAACGGCCCTGACAAATAATAATCGGTCAACACTGGTGAGCATCTTAAGGCAGTAAACCGTAAAAAATAAAGCCTAAAAAGTAATCAGGAGTAAAAAGGCAAAAACAAAAATTTTCCTTTTATCTTTTTACTTTTACCGTACTTTAGGTCGGTTCTAACCCGGGGAGGCCGGGATAATTGGGAAAACCCTGGGGGCCTCCGGCAGTGGATGAGGCGGCACGCGGGGAATCCGCAATGCCCAATTCAGCCATCATTTCCTTGACTTGAGAGGCAACGAGGCGATCGCGATCGTTTTTCATCCGGGGCAACAGTTCGGCGAGGGCGCGAGGAGAGGCCACTTTCAGGTAGGCTAACACAGCTTCGCGCACAAAACTTTTCGGATGGTTCAAACAGGCTAAGGTTTGTTCCGCACTCAGGCTCCAGCGAGAAGCCCGCGCCAGGTGAAAACAACAAGCCAGGGGCCACTCTGAGATAAAGTGGCGTAAGTCCACCAACCGTCGGAGGCGATCGCTCGGGGAGAGAGATTCGATCGCAATCAATTCCGCCAGACTCTGGAGTTTTTCCTCATCGGCACGGCGATCGAGAATACTCAGCAAAATCCGCTTACTGGGAATATCCAGAGTATTATCCAAAATTTCCAACCCCCGCGCCATATTTGTGCGTACACCGGACTTTAAATTAAAAGCCGCCGCTTGAATCGCCCCGAGGGGATAGAGAAACTTCATCAGCAAAAACAAGCGGTCCACCGAATCAGAAATCACATCCCGCAAAGCGCGGCGCAGCAGATTGGCTTCTCGTCCCACGGTTTCTTCTGGATTGAGTCCAATCAGGGCCTGATAAATCTGACCCATCAACATCAATTCTTGGTCAATTAACATTTCCACCCCACTGCGACCAATCCGATCTAAAACCCCTTCAATGCCGCCTTCCTTGGGGATTTTTAACAGAATGCGCAGGATATTGCGTCGAGTGGTTCCCCAACTGGTGACCAGATGATTCACCAACACATTCAGGGACTCCAGGGTGCCTATCTGACCGATCGCCGTCCAAGCGTGCATCCGGACTAAATCGGGCTTATGAATATCTTCAGCCAGGGCCACGAGGCGATCGAGAATTTCATTCTCCAAGCGCACCAAAGCCCGCATCGCCGATTCCCGGGTTGATTTATAGTAAAGTCCCCGCAACAGGGACGGATAATACTCTTCTAAATGAGTCGATGCAATTACCTCCAACAGGGCGCAACGGACTCGCAAAGACTCATCCTGGAGCAGATTGGGGATAAACAGTCGTAACCCTTGCAAATAATCCGCTTCCCCGAGGGCGCGACAACCCATCACCCGTTCCCGTTCCTGTTTGTGGGTCAACATATGGCGCAGGGCGTTAGTCGCTTCGGCTTTTTGTTCGCGGTTGCCTCGACGCATGATGGAGGAGGCGGCAGTCCCCCGAACCACCGGGTCCACATCTGCCCGGAGATAGGGGCGCAATTGTTCGATATCCAGTTCCGGTTCCGTTAGCCAGATATAGCGCAACGCCAAAGCTAAGACTTCTGGGGTGACAGATTGGTTGAGCAGGGTTCGCAGATGGGGGGTATAAGTGGGACTCGGATGGTTGAGCATCACCTCCAGACTTTGACGCTGCAAATTGGGGGGCAGATTGGGCAGGAGGGGGGCGAGGGCTTCGCCCACGTGCTCGGGGTCGATTTGGGTGAGCAATTCGATGCAGGAGCGTTTATCGTCTTCGTTGCCTTTCTGTTCGAGGGTTTCCACCACGGTGCGCTTTAAGGCCCGCATATCCACATCGGAAACTCCCAGGCGTCCCCGTTCAGCACTGGAGACTAATAAGCCGAGATAGCGCGATCGCAGAATCCAGACGATGAAAAACCAGCCTAACCCCATCAGCACCACGGACACCAAGAAAACGGTGCCTTGATACCCCAAAATCTCTTGCGCGGTAGCTTGAGGAAAGATCATCCGGCAGACCCAAATCGCGGCTAAAATGGCCGCGCCGGTGACTCCGACTGCCAGGGGTTCGGCAATGCCATTCACCATGGATTGGATGTTACTGCGAATGCTATCGGGGAGGGGTTGGAAAAAGACGGGACCTGTGCCTTCGATCAGGGTGTATTTAAGGAGTTCTTCAATAAATTTTAGGGAAACTAGCCCCCAAAAGAAGGGCACGATGGGGGTCAAGGAAAAGGCGCTGAGTAAAACCACCGCAGCGGGTAAGAGGGTGGCGGCAGCAAAGACCCCGAATCGTTCCACAATCCGACTGGAGGCAAACCACTGCATCACCAGTTCAAAGAGTCCCAGGATGCCGTTAAAGAAGCCGAGGAAACTGGCAATCCCGATCGCCAAATCTTGTCCGGCAGGGTTTTGCTGTTCTAATTCACTTAAAAATAGGAAGTCAACGACGAGATGTAAGGCTTCGGCGAGGATAAAAAATCCAAACAGGGGAATCACATAGCCTTTCAGGGGTCCGCCCAGTCGGCGATTGGTGAAATCCGGTTCATTTTCTAGGGCGGTGGTCCGGGGTGCGTCGGGAAAGGCTTGTTTGTAGGTGCGACTTAGGTAAAATAGCAAAAATGCCCCTAACAGCATCATCACGCAGGAGGCCACGATCACGTTATTCAGTCCCACGACTCTGAGCAGTGCGGGGAGGGAAAACCCACTAATCACATCGGCGAGTAAAATGCCGCTACTGATCAGGGGATAGGTGCGTTTAATCTCCCGGATGTTAAAGAGTTGGTTGGCGGCGATGGAGGTGTTGAGGTCGTTGAGGGCAAAGATGGCTTCCAACCACAGGCGCATCAAGAAAATCGTGACGGCAGCGGCGATCGCGATATTTAAGGCGACCCGAAAAAATAGCAAGGGGATCGCCATCAGAATCGCCACGGATACGATGACTTGGCGCAGGGGGAGGAACCGTTGCATCCAGGAGTACATGACTCCCAGGAAGGATCCCAGACCCGCCCCGGCGATATAAATCCAAGGCAAGGATTCCGCCCCATATTCGTTCAAGAACAGACCCACTGTACTTGCTTCTAACCACAACATCCCGATTGAGGTCACGGTATAGAATGCAAACATCAACCAGGTGCGCTCTCCTTCCTCGGGACGGAGATTTAACCACTGTAGCAATGCGGTTGCTAACCTACCCTTAGCGGCAAACCGCTGTTCTTTTAGTTCCATGCAGCGTTGATTTCCCGTGTTGTAGAGTTTCCCT
>CAYUEH010000081.1:8640-13665 GCA_964442465.1 uncultured Laspinema sp.
CCGCTGTTCTTTTAGTTCCATGCAGCGTTGATTTCCCGTGTTGTAGAGTTTCCCTGAATGCCGGTTCTCTTCATCTATTCTTCTGGTATTTAGAATGCCATATCCTGTTCTGGCATGAAAACCCCAGTTGATCGCTCATTATCCTCTGCTCTTGTCGCCAACGGGTTCTAGTTAATGGTTGACTCTAAGGGCGCGCTTCAGGCTTCCACGGGTTAATTCGCTTATGCCTAGCTCCGGTACTCTGACCTCCTGCACTCAATCCCTGGCACGATTTGTATGAGTTTTTCTTCCTTCTGATTAACATAATCTCTCCTATTTTTCAATTGCTCTGGCTCGGTGATGCCTGAAGGAAGGTGACAGGGTTTTGGCGAGGATTGAGAAGGGTTCGGAAGGATGGGGCGTTTGAGGCTCTGAGCCTGGTTTGAGGGCGACAAACAAGTATTGCGCCGATCGCGGCGATCGGCGCTTTATGAGGATGCCTCAGTTCTTGTCAGTCCCCGTTCACCCCTCAAGGTGAAGGACACAGTAATTCCCTTTCCAGGGTTTAAGCGCGCTTGATTTGAGGGGTTAAATCCTAACAGCCAGGGCTGATGGTTATCTTATCGCTTTATGGGGTTCGTTACTTCTGATCTCTGGATTTCCCCCGCTGATTTTTCTCGGCACGATTTGGGGGGGGAAATCTCTGGGTGCTTGGGTCTGTTCGCGCTCTCGTCAGCCCCTGTGGGTGAAATGCCTGTCCTGGCTTCTCTGTTTCAGTCGGGCTTTTTCCCCACTCATTAAGACCCCAGAGGCGATCGCCGCTGTTTTCTATCTCCAGGCAAATCATGAGGGCGCTGTGCACTTTGACTTCAGTCCCTGCACCCTCACGATTTGTTGGACTATTTTTCCCTACTTTTTTCCCTACTTTTTGGGAGAGAGCAACATCATCATACTCCGCCCTTCTTTTTTAGGGGCTTGCTGCACTTCGGCAACTTCTTCGAGGTCCGCTGCCATGCGCTTGAGTAATTCCTCAGCCAGGTCCGTATGTTGAATTTCCCGCCCTCGGAAGGTAATTGTCGCTTTTACCTTATCTCCCACTTTCAAAAAGCGCTGGGCTTGATTGAGACGCACGTTATAGTCATGTTCTTCAATCTTGTAGCGCATCTTGACTTCTTTGACTTCAGCGGTATGCTGCTTTTTCTTAGCTTCCCGCGCTTTTTTCTCTTGCTCAAATTTATATTTGCCGTAGTCCATGATTCGGCAAACTGGGGGATCGGCTTTATCGCTGACTAAAACCAAGTCGAGGTCTTTTTCTTCAGCGATTCGCATCGCCTCTTGAGGCGTTAGAATCCCAAGCTGGCTGCCGTCTGTATCAATGGCTCGAATTTGAGGAAATCGGATTCTTTCATTAATTTGAGGTAAATCCCGATTTCTTCTTTTTTCAGTCACAGGCATTCTGGAAGAAGATGATGGAAGCAAGTCGTTCACAGAGTAAGTTTTCTAAAAGTTTATTTGACACTCTCAGGGGATCATCATAAAGACGCTGAGATTCTTTAAGGCTAACTTAAAAGGCATTGTCAAAGTACCTCTACAGGCTCAATACAATAACCTGTACGAAAGGTCTTGCACTTGAGCTAACTTTTTGATAGGGAAATCAGCTTTCAGAATCTATCACTGATGTCAGTTGGGTCCGCTCACCCATTCAAAGAGTGCTTGTTCAACCTTCTACTGCAATCATACAGCAGACGAGTTAAAGCAGGAGTTTCACCGGATTTGATTGGGGCGACGCCCAGACTGTGATTCTTACGGCTGTCTTGATTATAACTGCATTTTGACGGGGAATAAATGGAATAGCATCGCCTTTTCTCCCGGAGCTAAAGAACTCCGGCTTCCAGGTATCCCGTATTTTCAGGTAAATTGATGGAGATCGGCGATCGGCTTGATGGTCCTGGCTCTGGCATCGAACACCAACCCCTAGGGGTGGAAGTCAACCCGTTACAGGCTACCTAGCTTGATGTCGTTACCAAAACCTCCAGTCCGGTTTTGCTTTCTCCAACCCCAAGTTATCTCCCATTTAAGGAGGATGCTTTCTCCAACCACGGGTTAACACCCGGGAGTTAGCTCAAGGGTGGCTAATTTAGGGAGATGATCTGGTACTTGTCATTTTACTCAGTCTGAATGAATTTTTGATGAATCTTCATCTAACTTAAGATAGAACTTGGGGCTTCGCCAGTTAATATTTTGACGGAAAACGGGTGAAAGCGAGTCCCTCTCCCTTCTAGCATAACAGGAAGTCTGCCCTTCGACGGTATCATAGACTGCTTTCACCGGATAAATCCCCCAGCCTTGAGCGCCAACAAAGGGGCGGGTCTCCCGGGATTTGAGTGCTCTGGAACCCTCCGGGTCCTGGGGATTGCAGTGGATCCGGTGGTTCTATCCTCCGAGGGAGAATTTTCAGGGGTCGAGGGAACCAATTGCCCTAGGGGACACTTCGGTGATTGTAACAAGGCAGGGCAAGGGAATCTTTTGGCTCATTGGGGTAGAAACGATCCCTTGTTTGTCTTGACAGTGGGGGTTGGTTGGATCAAGGAGGGTATAGGTCCCCGGGGTGAAGTTCACCTCAAAACTAAACCCGAGCAATGGCGGCGATCGCCCAGGGGACAGTTAACGAACCACAACAGCAACTCTTTTTTGATCCGCCTCCCTTGCTTCACAATACAACTATGCCCAGCGGCATTTACCACTCACCCGACGGTTAAAATAGCGCATTATGAAGACTTCACTTCTACTCAAAACGGCTGCGATCGCCACGGCAACTCTCTCGGCTTTGACTCTTGCCACTCAAGCGATCGCCTCGCTATTCGGACAACAAAGCGTTGATCAAAGCCGCTTCATTGCGGTTGCCCAATCTTTTAGCGGAGGCGTGGCCCCTCCCCTGTTAATCATCGAGCAAGTCTCCAATTCTCGTCAATGTTGGAGCGAAAGTGGCAGCAACCCCGTTCGCGTCGATCCCCTGTTAGTCAATTTTGACTTTACCGGAATTTGTGGTCGCAGCACCGATAGCAATGGCTATTCTATCCGAGTGGGCGGTGAAGATGTCGGGATGCAGTACAGCTTGCGGATCGTTCAACGGGGTGGAGACTTGGTACTCATCGGGGTCAATACGTTTGAACGTCGGGAAATGGAAATTGGCCGCACCAACGGCATGGCGAACGGGTTTACTAAAATTAACCTCAATCCCGGATGGCAGTTCGCCAAACGCACCTACAATGGTCAGACTTTGGGTCACGTCTATCTGGCTAACAACCAATCTTTAGCGGCCCTTGCTAAACCCATTGGCTCATCGGGGACGACTCCAACTCCTCCTCCGGTGGTGACGCCTACCCCTACCCCTCCTGTTAATGTCTCCTTTGCAGATACGCGATCGGATATCTATGCTCAGGAAATTGAGCAAGCGGTGGCCCTCGGGTTCGTCTCGGGTTTCCGGGAAGATAATACGTTCCGCCCCCAAGTGGCCCTGACTCGCGAACAATTGGTCTCAATGGTCATTGAATCGTTGAAAAACGTTCCCGGTGCCAACATCAATATTCCCACCTCGATTTCCTCTCGCCCCTATTTTGACGTAGAGGCGTCGCGATGGAGCGCCCCTAAAATTCAATGGGCCCGAGACAATAATCTGATTAGTGGCTATCAAGATCAGAGTTTCCGTCCCGCTCAAACTGTGACCCGTGCTGAAATGATGGCAGTGTTACGTCGCGCTGCTGAATATGGCAATACTCTGCGGGGTCGCGGTACTACCCTCAACGCAACCCGCACGCCTACTAATTTCTCGGATACCCAAAATCACTGGGCCGATTCTCTGATTTCCGATATGTCGAGTTATTGTCAGGTTGCTTCTCCGTTAAATGAATCGGGAACTCAGTTTTTCCCCAACTCTCCGACGTTGCGAAATTATGCCGCAGCCGCAACGGTCCGGATGATTAACTGTGTGAGACAATAAGGTAATGAGTAAACACCCCGATTATTCTGTTGAGTTGACTGGATGTTTTCCTGGATAAACTTCAAAAAAACTGACAATTCTTGTTGTCAGTTTTTTTTTGTGATTGGTCATTGGTCATTGGTCACTTGTCATTGGTTGTTGGTCACGGGTCACTGGTCCCTTGTCATGGATCTTCAACAATCCAAATGACCAATGACCAATGACCAATGACCAACAAGGTTTCCTCCCCACTCAATTGCCCAGAAATCGCTTACAATCAGTTTTAAAATTGTTATTCCTAAAGCCATGCAGCACATTAACCGCCACCGGGCTTTTCCCCGTTTTCTGTCTCGAATTCGAGAGCGCGATCGCCTCGAACTCGCTGAGTCGGCATCCCTGATTGGTTCGGCTGTGGGATCCGTTGTGGCGGGATTGTCTGGACAGGTTTTATTCGCCGCCACTCCGATTACTTTGGCATTGTGGTTGAATCACCTCAACCGCAGTAGGTTTGGGGAGCAAATGCGGACCGAACACCAAGGGGCGATCGCTGATATGCATCAGGTAGTCACTGCGGTCCACAGTAGCGTACAAACCTTGCCCAAATCAGAACGGATTCAGGATCTGGAAAATACCTTGATGCGTCTTTCCGAGGCGATCGCCACTTTGCAACAACCGGGCGATCGGGTCAATTCCAGTAACCCCAATCCTGAAGACATCCAGCACGAATTTGCGATCGTCCGTCGCGGAGTCATGCGCCTGAGAGATGTCACCGAAACCCGCTTCACCGAACTCCAAGAAACCCTCAACAGCGAAGTCCAAACCCTCCGTCAAGAGTTAACATCTCCCCCTTCCGTTCCCTCCCCTGAACTCGCCACCATCAAAGCCGAATTACTCACCCTCGCCCAAAGTTTAGCCGACATTCAAACCCAGTTCCAAGCGCTAACCAGTCCAGTGGCCCCCGACGACACCGCCATTCAAACCCAACTGGATGAACTGCAAAGCCAAATTGTCAAACTGCAACAGCAAAATCGCGAAGTAGTCAAACCCTATCTCAAACATCTCAACCG
>CAYUEH010000082.1:0-4385 GCA_964442465.1 uncultured Laspinema sp.
ACATCGGTAAATTGGTCTAAGGTATTCTGAATTAACACAGTTCGGCCCATGATTTGCTGAGTGCGAACTAAGGCGAGTAGATACTCTTTGGCTTTCTTCAAGGCTTTGCTGCGATCGCCTGCCGGTCCGAGTTGTTTCGGTTTATTGTCACTGACGCCAATGATGCGGGTATATCCGGTAAAAACGCCCAAGGTTTGTAATACCGGACATTCTTCTAAAATTTGGGCATGGCGAATCATTTCTTGGAGTTCTTTTAAATTAGGAGTGAGACTTCCCACCACTAATTCACCGGCACAAGCGGCGTTGACTAAGCTATGATACGTTACCAAATAATGAACCGATACCATATCCGGTAAAAGGTGGCGATGGGGATGTCCGGTAAAAATTTGGGAGTAGAGTTTATTTCCCAGGTTTTTGCGCGTTCCTAAGCGTTCACCGCGAATTAAATAGAGGGTTTTGCACCGTTGCAGGGTCAGAGCTTTTTCACAGGCTTTCATGATATGATAAAAACTGACTAGATTGGGGTCTTCTGTCCAGACAATCCCAATTCTTCCCAGTTGTGCAGGCAGGTGATAGCTGAGGGAATAACTGGCGTAGGTGGGACTGGGTAAGAGTTTTTGTTGAATCCCACTCACATTTAATGCTTCCAGGGCTTCTCGGACCATTTGCATCAATTCTGGGGCAGAAAATTGGCGTAGGCGGGTAATTTTATCCTGGGTTTTATTAAATTCCTTGACCCAAACGAGGTGAAAGGCGGCAGTGACTTCGTTGGGGGAAGGTGAGATGACCGTTTCGGTTCTTGTTCCTTCCTGCTGTTTCGCCTCTTGAAACAGTTGTCTTCCCAGGAGGAGTGTAAAGCGAGGCAAGGTTTTCCCTCCGGGGAATTTTGCCTCTAAATCTTGTTCGGTGATGGGATAAATGGGGGATGGGGGTGGAGTTTGGGAGAGTTGGTGTAAGGGATACAATCGCATCGCCAATAATCCGGCAGCTTGATTGAGGTCGATCGCACTCAGGCGGATTTTTGTATCAATTCGGGCTAAATCCGCCGGTTGTATCCGTTTATAGTTTTGCTGCCAGGTATTGGTAATGATACTAATAATAATAACAAAATTTTTGAGCTTCTGGTTATGAATAATCGAATTGACGTTAAATAATGCCTGTAAATTAATTAATCCATCGATTCCTCGGTCAATATTATCTAAGTTATCAAAACATAAAACCATCGGCTGAGTTGCGGAGGCAATTTTGCCAAAATTAGATAAAATTTGCTGGGCGGCATTTTCGGAGTCAATGGACCGTTTGACCCGCAACAGTTTTAAACTCGCTTCGTCCAAATCATCCCCTTTCAGCCATTCACAAGCGAGGGGATATAATTTGGGATTGGTTAAGTCATAGAGAACGCCAAAGAACTCATTGGCGTTATAGATTCCGGCGGGATAGGTTCCTTTTAATTTGCGGATAAACAGTTGCCGTTCTCCGAATACCCGTTTCATGAGACTTTTATCGTGAAATACGGCTAATTCTTTTAACCAAAGTAACAGTTGCGATTCGGTTTGACCCTGGGGAACATACATCAAACTATCCAAGGTATTGCGGAGGGTATGCCGCCAAATAAAGTCACTTTCCGGCCAAGGTCCAATATAGGAAAAAAAGGCTTTGGAATTCAGGGTACTTTTAATCCGTCCTAAGAGATAACTTTTTCCAGAACCGGAGTCTCCGGAAAGGAGAATTGTCCGGGTTCGATGGTCTTGGGTGACGCCATCAACGACGGAGGTAATTTCCGTTAAGACTTCTTGATGAATGGAATCAACGGTAAAGGCGGAATTTTGGTCTTCTTGCCAAAAATTACCGGGTCTAAAGGTGGTGGAATCAAAGGGGTTAACGGATTCTTGAATCAGGCGGTCGATAGATGCCACGGCGGACTCCTCAGTGAGAGAATACAAGTTGTAATGGGGTGCAATTTTGTCCACTTGCGATCGCAATCTTCAGGCGATCGCAAGTGGATTTATCGCTTTGAGTTGACCAAATAGACTAACTGATCTTCCAGTTTTGCATCAGGATTCAGGATGGCAACTTCCGGATGATTTTCACAAAGATGTTCAATTAAATGATGAACTTGGGATTCGTTAATATGGGAAAATTGCAAAATTGCTTCTTGAGATAACCGTTGGCGGGCCATACATTGTTGACTGATGGCCCGATTTAACAGAAAATCCTCCACAGGTTGCCACAATTCCCGAGTTGCTTCGGCGATGGGGAGACTGGGAACCAGTTCTAATTGTTGCAACAGGGGACAGTATTGCAAAATTTTGGATTCCCGAATCAGGGTTTGCAATTCGGTTAAATTCGGGGTAGCATCGGCGACAATTAAATCGCCTCCACAGGCATCATTGACTAAACTGTGATAGGTGACTAAATAATGAACTGACAGCAAGTCCGGTTTGAGATGCTGATGACGAGAATCCCGATAAATATCGCTATAGATTCTATATCCAGTATTGTTGGGATTGCCGATACTTTCTTCGCGGATCAGGTGCAACCTGTGGCATTGTTTCGCGGCGATCGCCTCTAGGCAGACTTTCATAAAATTGCAAAACTTCGTCAAGTTGGCATCTTCACTCCAGGCAACCCCAACAGTTTCCGAAGTTCCCGGGAATTGATAGCTTAACGAATAACTGCTATAAGTGCGACTATCCAGGAAGCGAAGCTTAACCTCTTGGACGGATAATGCTTCTAATACTTCCCCTAACATGGAAATTAATTCCGGGGAAGAAAACTGTCGGATTCGAGAAATTCTCTCCTGAGTTTGCGTAAATTTCCGCAACCATAACAACTTGAACGCTGCCAGTAAATCTGCTTTAGGTTCAGCAGTTGGGAGTAAACTGGGCGCTTCTGAAACATCGATCGCAGGTTCGGAGGAATGGGAGGATGGTTGATCCAGAACTTGGGTATATTCTACATCAATATAGTCCTGGCGATCGCGCATTAATTCTAACTTGTGGTCCTGAAATAACTGTCGTCCCAACATCAGGACATTCCGAGGACGAGTTTTCCCCCCAGGAAACTTATCCTCTAACTTTTCTCGGTTGAGGGGATACAAATTAGAAGGGGGTTGGGTAGCAGATTGCCGATGCAAAATCGACAAACGACTCGCCCAAAGTGCCTCCCCTTGATACAAACTAATTTGTTTGAGTTGCACAATGGCATCGAGTCGGTCTCTATCCGTTGCTTGGATGCGAAAGGCATTTTGTTTCCAAGTATCGGTAATGATGCTAATCATCACCAAAAAGTTTTTTAACTTTTGGGTGTGAATGACGGAGTTTACCCCAAATAAGCTGGGTAAATCAATCAATCCATCGGGCAATCTGGCAATATTATCTAATTGGTCAAAACAGAGAACAATCGGCAGCGTTTCAGCAGAAATTCGGCCAAAGTTGGCGAGGATTTTTTGCGCCGCATCTTCGCTATCGATGGAATGTTGGACCCGGAGGATTTTGAGACTTTCTTCGTCTAAATCATCGCCGCGTAACCACTCGCAGGCGAGATTAGAAAATTTAGGATTAGTCAAGTCATAGAGGACGCCAAAAAACTCATTGGCATTATAGATTCCCGTGGGATAGTTATCTCTCAGATTGCGGATAAAGACCTGGCGATCGCCGCGAATCATATCCATGATACTGCGATGCTCAAATTCCGATAATCCTTTCAACCACAAAATCAATTGGGAATCTTGTTCGCCCTCGGGAACTTCCAGTAAACTATCTACGGTGTACCGGAGAATATGCCGCCAAATATAGTCACTGGCGGTAAAGGGTTCGATATAAACAAAAAAGGCTTTGCGGTTGAGAATCCGCTTGATTCTGCCTAACAAATAGGACTTACCAGACCCGGTTTCTCCTTCTAATAAAACCGTGCGAGTGCGATGGTCCTCCGCCACTTGATTGAGTAAGGTTTCGATTTGGGCAATGGCCTCTTGGTGAATGGAATCAACGGTAAAAACCGGATTTTGTTTTTCCTGCCAAAAATTGCCAGACCAAAAGGTTTCCGCATCAAAAGGATTCGGTTCTCGTTGAATGATTTGTTCGAGTGTTGCCATAAGAGTTTCTTTGGTTAAGTTGTCATTGGTCAGTTGTCATTGGTCAGTTGTCATTGGTCCTTGGTCTTATGTCATTAGGGGGTGGGATGTCTTTGGTTGTTTGTGATGATCTATTTTTAATCTATTGAATTACAATAATAAAAAATAAAGGGCCGCCGATGTCTTGGGGAATTCCCAATTCTATTTGGTCTGGACTGTAAGAAATGGCCTCTTGTAAAGAACTTAACTCAATGCGATCGTTCCGTTGTAAGCGATAGAGTGTGCGGTCAAACTCTTCTCGGGACAAGGG
>CAYUEH010000082.1:4485-13593 GCA_964442465.1 uncultured Laspinema sp.
GGTAATGTCCCACTGGGATTGTACTCTTCCCGGAGATATTCCTGTCCTCGGGATGTCAACCAGACCTCGGTAATTTGGGTTTTTTCTGCCTTAATTAACCCCTTTTCTGCTAACCCTTGAATCACAGATTGCCCGGTTGCTGCCCCTAGGTTGGTTTGTGCCGGAGTGATGGTAGACTCAGCACAAGCGGTTAGGATGGCCACTTCCGCCTCGGCGATCGGCAAGCGGCTGGGGTCGAGTTGCAGCAGCGACTTTCCTGCGGGAGAAATCGAAAAGCTCAAAATCTCCTCGGCATATCCGACTAACTGGCGATCGCCGAGGGTCCGACAGAGGCTATCGCGTTCTGCCGCCTTGGTTTTCGGATTCGGTTTAATCTGGGTAATGGCGGCCCGATAATCGGGAAACCCTAGTAAATCTAGCAGAAACTTGAGCTCCTGCACTTCCATGTGCTCCCCCTAACTGGATTGGCAACGACAATAAAGGACAATACGTCTAATACCAGTTTAAATTGCCGGGAGACCCAGAGAACTCCGAGAATGGCTTTGGCGATCGCCTCCCAGGGGAAATGGCCGCCTGGAACCCTTACCCCTTCAATCATCCCATCGAAACCGCCGATAATTTCAAACCCGACCGAAAGTCGGCGATCGCCCCCATCGGGTCCAAATTTTCAGTATTTAGACTAAAATACCAGGAATAGCCGCTTGTTTTAAAGGTTGACTACATGAATATGGACTTTAATTTCTTTGATTTTATTTGGATTTTTTTCTTACTCGCCTCCTTGCAACCCCTGTGGCAAAAACGTCAGATTGAAACCCGCCGTTATCAAGCCATATCCACATTTGAACAGCAACGAAATAGTCGGGTTATTTTGCTAATTCACCGCCAAGAATCCATTAGTTTGTTAGGGATTCCTTTGTCGCGCTATATCAGTATTGAAGATTCAGAACAAATTCTCAGGGCGATTCGCCTGACTCCCCCCAATGTTCCCATTGATTTAATCTTACATACGCCAGGGGGATTGGTTTTAGCCACCGAACAAATTGCCCGGGCTTTAATTCGGCATCAGGGAAAAGTCACGGTCTTTGTTCCTCATTATGCCATGAGTGGGGGGACGATGTTGGCCCTAGCATCCGATGAAATTGTCATGGATGAAAATGCCGTCCTCGGTCCCGTTGACCCGCAGTTAGGAACCTCGCCAGCGGCCAGTATTCTCCAAGTTTTAGAAGAGAAGCCTATGTCAGAAATTGATGACCAAACTCTGATTATGGCAGATATTGCTCGCAAGGCGATCGCCCAAGTCCAGCGGTTTGTTCGCACCCTTTTAGAAGATAATATTCCCGTCCAAAAAATTAACCCAGAAGATATTGATACCATCATTGATAAACTCACCACAGGTCAAGTGACTCATGATTATCCGATTACCGTAGAAGAAGCAACAGAAATGGGGTTACCCATCACCGTGGGGTTACCCCATTCTATCTATGAGTTAATGGATTTATATCCCCAAGCTAAAGCAGCCCGTCCCACAGTTCAGTATATTCCCATGCCCTATCAAAATCGTCCTATCTTACCGGAAGGAAAGGGGAAAGGATGATGGGGGAGATGGGGGAGATGTTCGTAGTAACGACTTCAGTCGTTCCCCCTCCCCTCATTCATCATCTCTCTACTCACCAACAACCAATGACCAATGACCAATGACCAATGACCAATGACAACCAACCAATGACAAACAGCAGAGTTACCGGAAAAGTGGCTTGGGTTACGGGTGCGGGTTCAGGAATTGGACGGGCAACGGCGCTTATTTTGGGACAAGAAGGTGCCCGGGTTGCTGTCACCGATATTGATGGAAACAAAGCCGCCCAAACCGCGTCAGAAATGCACGAACAGGGATACCCTACCCTGTGGTTTCAACTGGATGTTACCGATGAAAATCAGTGGCAACAGGGATTAGATTTAATAGTAGCAGAATGGGGTAGACTGGATATTTTAGTCAACAATGCCGGGATATCCGTTGCCCAGTCCATTACTGACATGAACTTAGCCCAATGGCGGCAAGTGATGGCGGTGAATTTAGATGGCGTATTTTTGGGGACAAAATATGGGATAATTGGCATGAAGCAGGGCAAGGGGGGCAGCATTATTAATGTTTCCTCGGCCTCGGGATTGAAAGCCGCACCGGGGGCATCAGCCTATGCTACCAGTAAAGCCGGAGTGCGCTTGTTTTCAAAATGTGCTGCATTAGAAGCGGCTCAAACTGAACCTCGGATTCGGGTAAATACGGTGGTACCCGGTGGCGTCATGACCCCGATGTGGTCGAGTATGGAAGGGTGGGAAAGCTGGAAAGAAAAAGCGGGAACCGAAGCCAATTTATGGGAACAATTAGCTGAAGATACTCCTTTAAAACGGTTTGCCAAACCCGAAGAAATTGCTTTAGCGATTTTGTATTTAGCTTCGGATGAATCTCAATTTGTAACCGGGGCAGAATTCGTGATTGATGGAGGATTTACGGCATAAATTTTAGACCCGGTTTTTACTTAATTTGCCGCAGAGTCTTAAACGCGAATTCTCTCAAGACTCCGGGTAATATTGAGAGTGTCAATCCGATATAAGCCTTGGCAGGAGAGAATGATTTTCCTTGGCGGAGTAACTGGCGACCCTGGTGAATCTCGCCACTTTCGACTAAGCGCAATCCTAACAGTAACTGACTTTCCCTTAACCGCGACTGCCGAATCGATTCTAGTTCGGGGGAGTCAAACTGATAGGTTTCCAAATATTGGATTTTATCCCCTAAATAAGGAATGGCGCGATCTAGTCCTTGCTGTCCCTCATGGACCCGATATTCCATTAATAATTCGGGGAGATAATATCCAGTTTTTCCAGATAAAGCTAGACGCACAAACAAATCATTATCTTCACAATTTTGCAGATTAGGGCGCATATAGCCGACATCTAATAATGCCGATCGCCGAAATAAAGTTGCCCCAATTTGGAAACTTTGCTGAACAAAGACGACTTTTAGCAAATTCTCCACGGGACCTGGTGATAAGTCTCGCCGTCCCCATCGCTGAGAGTTTTGTTCGGTTTGGGTTTCCTGTCGCTGGTTGTTGATATCAATAATCCAATGATCGGTTCCCACAAAATCCAAGGTAGAATCTTGGTCCAAAATTGCTATAGTCCGAGACAGAAACTCCGGGGTGAGGCGATCGTCATCGTCGAATTTAATAAAATAATCCCCGGTTGCTGCTTCAAATCCTGAGCGCATATTGTTGCTTTTGCCGATATTTTGGGGATGGCGCAGGTAGCGAACCCGGCGATCGGTTAATTTGCCCATCAATTGGGGAGTTTCATCCGTAGATCCATCATCACAGATGATTAACTCAAAGTCTGTGTAACTTTGGCGCAAGACACTTTCAATGGCAAAGGGCAGTAATTCAATGCGGTTATAGGTAGGAATGCAAACACTAACTTTTGGCATCTAAATCTAATGAACTAGCTTTTTTTTTATTTTAGTAGACTTCTTGCCAAATTCTCAACAACCGATTGGCGTTCTTCCGGGGGGAAAAGGGGGAACAATTCGGGATTTTTCCAGAGATCTATATAGAGGGGGTCTCAATGAAGTTGACATAAAGTTCGTCACCCCACTCCCAAAAGGAGAGGGGTTGGGGGCCGCCATTGTCCGTTGCCAAACTAATACGGAAGGCGGTTGGAATAGGTCTTGAAAAACAAGTTGAGCAATGGTAGGGTGGGCAATGCCCACCCTACCATTTTTAATGCTTTGATCAACCGGATTTAGTATAATTTAGACTATAGCAATCCTTGCCGGATTTATACCTCACCCGATGTCCCCTCGGATGTTTTGGGAGAGGGGGTTGGGGACGCAAAGCGTCCGAGGGGAGAAGACATAAGTTATAAATCCGGCAAGGAATGCTATATAGCGGTTCCCAGACTCATGAGGTACTTTTCAAAGCCCCTCTCCCGTTCTGGGAGAGGGGTTTGGGGTGAGGGCTGTACCTTATAGAGATGAGAAACGCTATAGTAGACCTCTTGCAAAAAAAAGGATTGATCCCCCCAACCCCCCTTAAGAAGGGGGGCTTTAAAGAATTTTGCAAGAGGTCTAGTATTCGCTTTTTGAATAAACCGATTCGTTTTGACCCATAAACGGGGCTTTTTTAGCTGTGAGGGCTTCTGGTCCGGTTGTTTAAGAAAGCGATAGTATAAAAACAGGTTGTGGTGAGCAATCTTGACATCTTCGCCCTGAGATCAACGAGTAAAATCTATGGAGGGATAGTTCATATAGTGAATTGGATGAATCGGTTTGATAGCCAGTCTTGGGTGCGGTTTGGCAATGGATTCTCACCCCCAACCGTTGGCGGCAGGTGAACATCCGAGGGGACATCGGGGGAGGTGTCAAATTCATTGAGGGTCGCTATAGCGGTCATGAGGGGTCGTTGTGGAAGACCTCGGCGGCCCCCAAGGGTTGGTAGCCCAGAAAGGGAGAGGGGCTAGGGGTGAGGGGACAAATCCTGCAAGGATTGCTATATTTTGACCAAGATTCACGTCAATCCTGTTGATAAAAGGGATTACTGGGTCATAAACGGCATCATTAGCTAGGGTATAAATACCGGAGGAAGTCATCAATTTTGCTCCAGGTCGTATAGAGCAGTAATCGCGTCGGAGGATCAACCCTTGAAACTTGAGGGAAATTTTGAAGGATCTTAAGGATACTCTTTTATTATATGAGTAGTTTAGCTGAGTGATTCATCCGGGTATGAAAATTTTAATGCTTTCTTCCACCTTTCCCTATCCACCGACCCGGGGAGGGACCCAGGTGAGGACATTTCATTTAATGAAGTATTTAACCCAGCGACATCAAGTTATTTTAGTGACCCAGCGATCGCCCAATGTCACGGAGGAAGAAGTGGAAGGGTTGCGCGGCTGCGTCCAAGATGTGGCAATTTTTGCTCGTCCCGCCTTGAGTGGCATGGATGGGACCTTTTCCAAGGTGAAGCGCTTCGCGAATTTTTTACGAGAGGGGACGCCGCCCCATGTCCTATCGAGTTACTCTCTACAAATGCAAAATTGGGTTGATCACTATGTAGAGTCAGCGATCGCCAAGGGTGAAGCCAGGGATTTGGCGATCACCTGTGAACATAGCGTGAACGAGATTTATGTTCGTCCGGAATGGCAGTCCAAAATTGCCACAGTGGTTAATATCCATAGTTCCGTGTATGGAACCTGTCGGCAACTGCTGGAAAGCAACACCTCAGAAAAACCCCTGCGCGATCGCCTGCAATTACCCCTGTTGAGGCAGTATGAACAGCGTTATTGTTCTAAATTCTCCGGGATTGTGGTCACCACGGAAGAGGACCAACAGCAAATCCTCGACTTAAACCCCCCGGCCAAAATTGCGGTAATCCCCAATGGCGTCGATTTAACCCGATTTCCCGTCAGACAGTTCGATCCCGGGCGGCATCAACTGGTTTTTATTGGGGCGATGGATAATTTACCCAATATTGATGCGGTCAGATTTTTAGCCTTAGAAGTGTTTCCCTTAGTCCGCCTGCGGTATCCCGATGCTACCCTAGCCCTGGTGGGGTCCCGACCCGTACCGGAAGTCCAGGAGTTGGCCAACCAACCGGGAGTGACCGTCACAGGTCAGGTCCCTTCCATTGCCGAATATTTGCACCAAGCAACCGTCTGCGTGATTCCCATGCGAACGGGATATGGGATTAAAAATAAAACCCTAGAAGCAATGGCCGCAGGAACCCCAGTTGTGGCCAGCGATCGCGGATTAGAAGGATTAAGGGTGGATGGACCCAACGTCCCGTTACGGGCATTACGGGCCAATCAGGTCAACGAATATGTGGCTGAAATCGGGCGTTTATTTGAAGAACGACGTCTGCGAGACCAATTATCCGTAAATGCCCGACAACTCGTGGAACGGGATTATACCTGGGAAGTGGCCAGCGATCGCTACTCCAGCTTATTAACCCAGTTATCCGCCAGCAAATCCTGATAGGATAGCATCACCTTCAATTCAGATTGGGTCGATTCCCGCGTCCTAGAAACCTATCCCCCTTACCTTTGAGATCTCGGATGAACAACCCTATTCGCAAGCGAGCACCTTTGAGTCGGGCCACCGCGAACCGGCCACTCCCACAGCCCGTGCCTGTATCGCCTGCTGGGAAATCGCGAACGCGACCCGATCGCGATCGGGTGTCGCCGCCTCGTCGGAAAACGCCGCAAGTCTCCCGATCGCCCCAAGGATCTCGCCCCCTAGATCCCAAACCGGGCAATGGATTAAGTGCGATCGCGGCCATCACCGGCAGTACCACCTTATTCTTTTGCGGCGCATGGTTGAGCGTTCGCCTGATTCTTGATCCCGCCTCCATCAACTGGGTACAACCCTGGTTACCTGCCGCCTCCCAAGTCCCGATCGCCAACAAAGAAGCCCCCAAAACCCTCCAGGAGATCACCGACCAAATTCGAGAAGCCGGACTGATTCCGGCAGCCACCCTCCCCCTGGATTCCCCACCCCAAACCTCAAACCCGACCCATTCCAAAGCCCAACAACAACTCCTCATGCCGGTGATGAGGGAAATCCCCTGTTCCGGGACAGCAGAAACCACCGCCACCCCTTGTCAAGCCCTCGCCGGACTCCGGGTTTATCGCCCCGTCTTCAATCCCAACAATCCCAGTGACCCCCAGCCTTACTATCAACTCCTCAACCAGCTAGAAATCACCGGACCGGACCAATCCGCGATCGTTCCCACCTTAACCGACAGCGAAGCCGCCACCGTGAACGTGGGCCCGCAACCCCTGACCCGATTAGAACCCTTTGAAAACGCCCCGGAACTGGGAAATTGGTTTAATGTACAGAGCGATCGCACCTTCGGCAACCGCAAAATCGCTTATGGGAACATCATTCACTACAACCCCGAAACCTTTCACCTCAGCGAAATGATCCACTGGGTGAGTCCCTCGGGTCATCTCCCCAAATGGCAAGAAATCACCGGAGGCGGCGACCCCGAACTGGTCATCAATCGCACCATCGGCCTGGAATCCCAGTTCCAAATCTATCAAATCAAACCCGTCCAATTTTTCCTCAACCCCATCCGCCTAGAGGAAATCTCCCTGATCGAACCCTTCCTCACGTCCCGCGCCTACCGAGATGCCCTTCTGCTGGCCAGAAGTGGCTTATGGTCTGCCGCCTGGGAATTAATGGCCTCCCTCAAACAAGACAGTTCCGGTTCAAACTGGCCCCAAGCCGCCCAAGCCCAACTGGATGTGTTCCGGTATCATGCCCAAATCACCCAAACCCAAGCCAATGCCACCGGCATGGAACCCCCCCAGCAAATCCTCACCGCCTTGATCGATGGCAACTGGACAAAAGCCTTAGAAGTGTATGAGTTACAGCTAAAACTCGGGGATGAAATGGCCAGCTTACTCACCGATGAAAAATTTGCCCTGTGGAATCGCATCGAAACCGCAGTCCAAGTCAACCCCAGCCAAGCTGACGCCAAAGCCTGGGGGGCATTGGTTTTAGCCGCCCGCTACAATGACAGCGAAGCCGTCGCCTGGTTTGAAGAACAAGCCCAAAATACGGCCCAACTGCGCGATCGCATTTATAATTTGCTCGATGCCCGCGCCAATGCCAGTACCTACGCCGCACAACTCAAAACCCATACCAGTCAAATCCTCGGGACCGCCTCCATACTCTCCCAAGTCAATCCCCAGGACTGGATTCGCCCCCAAGGCAGCCCACCCTTAGAACTGCAATCCGGACAAGTCTGGTATCAAGTCCAGGTGAGTGGGTTTAACGACTCCCTCCGCTGGCGACAGGCCCCCTTCAAAGATATCAATCTCCCCAAATCCGCCCTGTCCAATCATCTGTGGAAAGAGTTGGGATTGCACAACGACCCCCAGATTCAAATCGGCGTCTGGATGCCCAATGGCGAGCAAAAAACCACCCTAGGCACCATCAAGGGATTGCGCTTAGTCGGCGGAAACTTACTCCTGCTGACCACCAGCAATGCCATTCCCACCCCAGAAATTGGATCGGGAGTCTCCAAACCCTTGAGTTTGACCGAGGCTACCTTAAAATGGCGATCGCCCACCCCCCAAACCCTCAAACAATTGCAACGGGATGATCCCGAATGGGTCGAGATGCTACTGCCTTCCTTGTGGCAGGAGTTGCAAACTGCTGGACAGGTCCCCCTGGGCCCAGTTCCCTCCCCGGAACAAATGCTCACCCAACTGGGCGGATGGTTCGTCCAATCCACGGACCTCACCGGCAACAACTGGCCCGACGCGGTGATTACCCTACGGAGTGATGCCTTAGTGCCATCCCCCGGATTCGCCCATTCCGCCTACCGGACTCGCACTTTAATTTTTGATGAACAGGGGGCACTGATTTACAGTGAACTCTCCACCGCCGATACCCAAGCGATCGCCGGCATTGCCGATCTACCCAATGGCGGACTCCCCGTCTTAGTGGTAGAAGGCAGCAATGGGTACAACTTGCAGCGTTGGTCCAGCGATCGCCAGCGGTTTGAGTTTTAATCGACCCCTTCCAGTCTGACAAGAGTAGGTTTTTTACGCTTAAGAGCACCTCTTGTCCCCTCCCCGATGTCTTGGTCCGGGTCTGACAAGAGTAGGTTTTTTACGCTTAAGAGCACCTCTTGTCCCCTCCCCGATGTCTTGGTCCGGGTTAGGGTGGGGTTCTTCTGAGGCGATTCCCTACGGGAGAGCTTCCGCTTACCGCCATGTCACGCACTCTCATGAGGCGATTCCCTACGGGATAGCTGCGCTTACCGCGCCTGTAGGGAGGCTGGTCCCACCTCTTTCTTCTCGATCTGGCTTTGTCACGTCAAGAGGACCCCACCCTAACCCGGACCAAGACATCGGGGAGGGGACAAGAGGTGATTTTAAATGTGAGGCAAATTCCCTTGAACGGAAAAAACCCACCCCTTCCCTTCCCTTCCCCTACCCATCTACTCCCATACATGACTACCCAGAAACTTCGACTTCCTCGATTCCGGCGATCGTCCCAAGGTCCCAACTTATCCATGCAAATGATGGGAGTGGGATTAGGCATTACCTTAATGT